>JALSZC010000262.1 GCA_027059605.1 Ghiorsea sp.
ATCTAATATTTTAATTGATGTGAATTTATAACCCTCGGTTTAAATGGTTATAACCAGCATCATCTATTACATCATATTGCATAATGCCCCCCGTATCTTGATTCTTATCAAGTAATTTTCCTGGAATATGTGCTGATAAAAATGGAGACTCTGTGGGCTCGCCAGTTGGGTCAACAAGAACCTCTCCGACTCTAATCGCCTCTCCTTTACCATAGCCTTCAAACTTATTAATTTCGGTAACCCATATGCGTCTAGGAAGGTTTTTCTTCCTATAGTATGCTTTTAATGACGGACAAATGGTAGACGCAACAATATATTCTCTAAATTTATACCTATCCTGAAGGTATGTTCTCACAACATACTCTTTATCCTTAAGCACATCTGCACCTTGTCTTTTAACATGATCCTCAAGTAATTGAATTGTCGCAATGGCTACTGCCTCTGCCTCCTGTGCATTCATGAATACATCATTAGGAAATAGTGGGATTGCATACCTAGCTATTTCTAGTGAGTAATCATCAGAGGATGCTCCATGAAGCTCTCGATATGGCCCAGTATTATCATTGTGAATATAGTATGGCTCTGCCCAGCTAACAGCTTTAACAAAACGATTGTCTTCGTTAACTTTAATGTAACTATCAGGCTCTTCATTCCAGCCATGCCCGATTATTACTACAGCATGACCACCACCCGAATGAAACATAACTAAAATAACTGGTAATTCAGATTCTATATATGGATAAAGAATGTCGCGTATACCATCAATTCGATCCCGTTCCCTTATATTAAAATCAGTCTTTTCTTCGCCCTTCATCTCTTCAACAGGTTCAGGTAAGTGTAAAAGGTTTGGTGCGTAACCTGCACTGCGAACAGCCTCAATCATTTGGGAAATTTGTAGACCTTCCCTATTTGGAAGTGTTCTGCCACTAACCATGTACTTCGTTGCTAAGGTTGTAATTTGGGCTGGATTATGAGCTGCAAAGCCTTCCTTTTTCCGAAGGGTTCGTAACGACATCCAAATCGATGCTTGAGCGCATGCTCCAACAGCATTATCCTGTTGCATAAATGGGGTTCCTGAAACTTCAAACGCCCTACCTGCAATATGTACAGGAAACTTATCTTTAGACAAAAGAAAGTGTGCTTGGTTTTTACTAGATTGTAGAATCGTTGCGCCAACTGGTGCAGAAGGAACTGGGCGCAAGGTCATAAACCCTAAGTAGTCTACTTGCTCCAAACCATCTATTATTTCCAAAACTTCTTGATTAGGCTCATATTCACTGGCTAAAAAATGAACTCGCTGACAGTACTTTTCAACTTTACCAAAAAGACGACTATAAAATTCATTATATTCAGCAGAGTAGTCTGGATCTTGAACATTGGACTGAACCAAAATGCTTCTTGCACCTAATGAAAAAGCATATTTCAAAGTATTGACTAATGGAACACAGCTTCTATTAAGAGGCTTCATAAAGGCTGGGTAGTCGAAAAACTCCGTTTCATTAATACATTTGTAATATCTCAACCTTTCATCCATAACACCCCCTTATAAAAAAACCAGCTCAAAGGCTGGTTTCAAATACTAAACAATTTAAGTTAACTTAAAACAACGCGGCGAGCATCTTCATATGCACGCTTATTATCCTCGCGAATCTTTTCAACCTGCCCATTTACTTTCTCAAAGTAGCTCTGGCGAAATTCACTTAAATCTTTTGTACTCAAGGAACGTCCTTTCATTTCCACACTATCTCCATTTCCTAACACTATCTTTTCCACTGGCACTCTCCTCACCGAAAAACGGTTACCACTAGTAAGAAAAACATGGCAAATAGTTGCATGTTTATTGAAAATTGCAAACTCTAATTGCCACGTGGTCGCCATTAGCTTGCTTTAAGAAGCTTATTCTTGCCAAACCAATACTGGTTTACGTGCCGCTTGGGTTTCATCCAAACGACGGCGGATGGGTTTCACTGGTGCATCATGCAAAGCCTGCGTATCACCCGCTTCACATTGCGCTGCAA
>JALSZC010000263.1 GCA_027059605.1 Ghiorsea sp.
ATTTGAAAGTGGAGCATTTTAGTCATGTTTATCAATAGGGGCAAGTAAATATTCTCATGTTTAGAATATGGTTTATTGTTGTTGTGAAATATTTTAAGTTTATAGACGGTTTATATAGGTAAAGAAAGTGAGACACTTGTTCCTAATGCGTTGTTGGTGATGGATAAGCATGCATTGATGTCCATTGCTCTTTCATGCATATTTTTTAAACCATTTCCTTGATTTGAAAAAGCTGAACCATCACCGTTATCAGATATATCAAGTTGAAGCTTAAAATCGTTTATCGTTGAATCAATATTTATGATAGAAGCATTGGCATGTTTGATTGCATTGGTAAGAGCTTCTTGCAAGACTCTAATCACATGGAGACCAATATCAGAATTTTGAACAGCCTTTGTTGCAAGTAATGCTTTAATATTCCAGTTTACTTCAATGTCAGAATCCAAAACAGCCAAGTCTGACCGCTCTTTTGTAAGCATAAGCATTTTTTCAAAATTAAAGTCTAAATGGATTTGCGAATCAACAATCAGACGCATTTCTTTCATAGCATTTTTTAGCGTAGTCTGTAATTCAGGCTGTTTTGTTTGCCCGCCTTTTGAAAGTGCTATAGCAGAGACTAAAGTATTGCCTAAACCATCATGTAAATCACGCATAATTCGTTGCCTTTCGTTGTTTACCGCACAACGTTGTTGCTCTTCGGCTTCAAAGCGATTAATTTTTCCTAGCAGTTGATAGTTGAGATGTTGAGTGTTTTTGTGCATTTGAACAAAGCGCCCCAGCATGACTAGGCAAGCTAATATGATTAAAACGAAAGTGCCATAGTGATAGTATATTTCAAAGAAGTAACCCCGAGTGGTGATGATGAACGCCCAGTCATGGACGGCAGAGATATACATGACTGAATAGCCTAGCGCCCACCCTGCTCGCAACAGATCACGATGTTTAGACCACTCAGAAATCGAGACAATAAGAATATAGGTTGCAAGAGCAACACACATGCTAAACCACAATAAAATGGTAGGCTGAAGCATATCATTTGGCATAAAGAAAATAAGAATCGTTCCTGTAATAGCAATGATAGAGACTGTTTTTTCAAGTTTAGGTTTAGACATGTTAAAATAGCGGTGGAAGGTCATTAAGATACTCCACACAAACCAGCCAATGCCAACTTGCATTGCCCACACCCAAAGCTCGCGTGACACAGGGATATTTTGAAGAAACATGTTTGCAGGAAACAAAGCGCCACTTAAAGATGCCGTAGCAAGCCATAAATACTCTGTATATTGGCGGTTGATTAACCAAAAGAAAATCATAAGGCATGCAAACACAATCAGCGTAAAACATATCAATTCACTGGATGTGATGTAATGAAAATATATGTTTTGATATGCTGGAATTAAAGATTTGCTTGGTGCGAACTGATAAGAGCCAAAGCCACCTCCGCGGAGAGGGTATGCAACAATGCGGACGTAAAAGGTGTTCTCACCAGCTTGGAGCATGGCAGATGGAATATGAAATAACAGAGGTCTAACCCAATTTCGTGCAATAGGTTCTTTAGATGATCCGCCATCACTTATAAATTGTTGCCCAAGAAAAACAGATGCATTCATATTGAGCCGTTCGAGAAGAAGTGACCAGTTTTCTGTTGGTTTTGATTTTAAAACCGTTTGAATACGGTACCACACAGTTGTTCCTTGCTGCTGCTGTTCTAGGCTCCATGGGTCAGGTAAAGTTATGGGTTGCCAAGCTAAATTATTGCTGGGTGGTGTTTCACTGTTTGAGATAATAAATGATATTTTATCGTGTGTGGCTTCGGCATGCAGTGTACCTAATAATATAAAGCAAGACGCGAACACAGTGAAAAGGATTATATGGTATTTTTGGGGTGAAAATATTCTCATTTGATTTGGATAGTTTTGAAAAAACTATTGCAGCACTATGCCAGATTGACGGGCAGAACGAATAGCTTTAGCACGCGAATTCACGCCCATTTTTTTATAAATTCGTCGGATATATTCGCGCACAGTATTGATGGAAATATCCATTTTATAGGCAATTTCTTTATACAACATGTCCTCAGCAATATATTGGAGCACCACATGTTCATTCGCGGATAATTTGAAACTGTTGCTTGTACCTAAAGTCTTTTTGGTTTCAACGATTTGCAATAAAGATCGTGCGACACGGGCATCAATGGGGGATGCACCGCTTTCCATGGATAACAAGGTCTCTTGGATATTTTCTAGTGCTTGGTCTTTTAATAAGTAACCTTTTGCACCCGCTTGAATAGCATCGGTAACGGGCTCATGTTGACCGAAAACAGTAAGCACTAAAATAAGCATGTCAGGGTTAGTTTTTAATGCAGGTGAAATGAGCTCAAGTCCATTTCCATCGGGTAATCCAATATCTAAAATAAGGAAGTCGTATGTATCAGTTTGTAGTGCTTTTATAGCAGATTTGTATGTGTCAACGGCATTGGCTCTAAAGGCTTCATGCTGTGTTAAGCTGCGCTCTATGTGTTCGCGTGTATGTTGATTGTCTTCCACCAGCAATACGCTGCCCAAAGTCGCTTGATCTGATTTTGCCTGAACAGTTTGCAATAGTTCCTCCCCTGTTAACCAACCATTAGCATATATTAAGCGAGCTCATAATTCAAGCTTGGATGTCTAGGCATTCTTATTTGTGTACCTATGTAGACGATAAATCAAAGAACACAAATAGATTATTGTCGCATACACATGCGACATGACGATTCCGAATTTTCAACTACTTTAGATGGATAACAAACATTTGTAATTGAGGAGGAATGTTGAAATGAAGAAATATATATGTATCAGTTTTATTGGATTGTTCATGTTTAGTGGCTGTTCAGGTGGTGATGGAAGCACTGCTTCAACGACAACGACAACGGCAGCAACCACCACTAGCCATTCATACGTTGGTGCAGGTTCGGTTTGGGATGTCACCATCAACAGTGATGGAACATTTAATATTGATTATAAGGTAACAGCCAATGATCCTGTATCGATGACGATTTCAGGAACACAAACAACGCTTCCAAGCGGTTTTTTAGAGTTAACAGTTGGTGCTACCACAGGTTCAGCGCCTGATCAGCCCAATGTGGGTGATGCAGTATATGCATTTGAAATACCAGGCTATACTTTTTTGTTAGCACCATTAACAGCAACAGATGATAAAATTGTACCGATGGTTGTATCAGGCGCATGCCCGAGTTCTTTTGATTTAAATTGGGTTGCAACCACATCACCGCAAGACCCATCTGTCGCTGGCAATGAGTTTTTTGGTACGGCAAGTTATGATTCCGTAGCGCAAACCATGATTTCACCTTTCCCTCATGACTTGGTGAGCTTTGGTCAGGCTGGACAAGCAACGAATATCAGTAATGTGACATGCAGCGGCGGCATCATCCACTTCCCACATGTGATTAATAATGGCTTGCCTGCTGGAGACCCTTACGCACAAGGCAACCCAGATATTTATTATTATGTTTCAGCAACGGCTGGAGGCATTGTTCATGCTGATTTCTCTAGTGTGCCAGCATCGCGACCACTGGGCGGGAAAGACAGCATCTTTTTTGCCTTACCTGTCGAAGTTGGCTTGCCACTCTCTACCTTTTCAGGCGTTTATTCAGGCATGGTGTTTGATGATAGCCAAACAGTAGGAAACAAAACTTCCTTTGTGAAAGTCACTTGCGATGCATCAGGTCAATGCATTGGGGGAGAGATTGACCCTGCAACAGATGCAGATATTGCAGGTAGTGGTGTGATTATTCAGTTAACAGCCAGCAACAGTCCCAGCAATGGCTTTTTTACGGGCACTATTGATGGATATAGCTCTGTAACAGCGGCGGTAACAGGTACACCGGGGAATATTGCTTGTGCGCTTGATAGCAATGCAAATGGTAGCGGGAAAAATGTAATCAGCTGCGTTTTTCAAGCACCTGATGGTACGAGCAGAAGCATGGCGAACGCATTTTTAACGCAACGCTAAATGGATGAATACGACTATATTTTAGATAAAAACGGAGTAAGTATGTTGAATAGGAAGTGGGTAAGTTATTTTATGAATGTGGCGTTCATGCTTATTGTGCTGGGTGTTAGCTCAGCGCATGCAGCGATTGAATGGCAATGGACAAACCCAACGCCTCAAGGCAATGCGCTTAATGGCGTGGTGTATAATGGAACCAACCAATATGTAGCCGTGGGAGATTTTGGCACTGTGATGACAAGCGCAGACAGCTATACATGGGTCAATGGTGCATCAGGCATGACCAATGCGCTTAATGATGTGGTTTGGAATGGAACGCAATATCTGGCTGTGGGAGATTTTGGTACGGTATTGCGAAGCACGGATGGCTTGACTTGGACTGCGAGCACTGCAGGAAATACTATAGCTATTTTGAATGCCGTCATTTGGGATGGTACGCAATATGTCGCTGTTGGGCAATTAGGTGAAATATTGACCAGTGTGGATGGTATCACTTGGGTTACGCAAAATACAGGTACAAATCTGAACTTCAATGATATTGTTTGGACAGGCACACAGTATGTTGTGGTTGGTGAACTAGGTGCAGTTTTTACTAGCTTAAATGCCACCACATGGGTTCAGCAAACTTCACCACTTACAAGCAACCTGAATGGGGTGGCATGGAATGGTACGTTATTGGTCGCCGTTGGAGCCTCAGGCGCCACCATGAGCAGCCCTGATGGCATTACATGGACAAGCATTGCTTGGACTACCTTTGGAATTCCACTAGATGATGTAGCATGGGATGGAACTAAGTTTATTGCTGTTAGTGGCAGTAGTTATTATTCAAGTATAGATGGTAACTGGGGCGGAGCAGCATACAATGGTGATATTCGTTCGACAACGCATGCCATTTACCCGGCATTGGGTAGTTGGATTTCTGTGGGTTCTGGTGGTCGCATTTATACAAGTTTAGATGGTGTGAATTGGACTGCAAGGTTTTCAGGCATGAAGGATTCAGTGGAGGGGCTAGCGAATAATGGAACGGTTGCTGTAGCTTTGGGGCAGAAATGTAATTTCATGACAACGGCAGATGGCGTGACTTGGACAACGTATGCTTCAGCCATGCCAGCATCAAATAGTTGTACTGATATAGTTTGGGCATCAACAACCAATCAATTTGTGGCTTTAACATCATCAGGGTCTACAACAGGCAATATTTACATCAGCCCAGACGGTATCAACTGGACATTGGTTTCAACAACAGGCCCGACAATTTACGGTAGCAGTATTGCTTATTCCCCTACAGCGGGTTATGTCGCTGTGGGCAGCCCTGATTTTGTGACAGGTGAGATTTGGAGCAGTACAGATGCGATGACTTGGACGAAGCAGACCGTACCCAACGCCCTCAATGATGTGGCTTGGGTGAACAATCAATTTATTGCAGTAGGGAACAATGGTGCGATTCATACCAGTGCCGATGGTATCACGTGGACAACACAAACCTCTGGAAGCGCAGCGCATCTTTATGCCGTCGGAGGTAATGGTAGTATCTATTTGGCAACGGGTTCGTCAAATACAGTGTTGAGCAGTGCTGATGGTATATCATGGCAGCCACAAACGATAGCAGCACCTGCTTTTACATTATGGAATGGTGGGCTTGTTTGGACGGGCAATCAATTTATGCTGAGTGGGGCAGATAATGGTGATGCAAAAATGATGAGCAGTGCCGATGGCATCACTTGGGCAAGCAACAATCTGATTACGAACACCTTTCTAGGTGCGTTGGATGTTTTTGCAGGCAAGGTATTGGCTGGCGGTAGCCTTGGTACGCTGATCTCAGGAACAAATATTGACGTGGTGACGACCATTACTGCAGGGGCAACCGAAGTGACTGAAGGTGGAGCAACGGATGGCTTTGATATGGTGCTCACCTCCGCACCATCGGCTGATGTGACGATTACTTTATCAACAGACCCAGAGGTGACGTTCACACCAGTACAAATGATTTTCACACCATTAAACTGGAATACACCGCAAACCACGACCATCACAGCTGTGGACGATGCAGTGCCAGAGCCAACGAAAAACATTGTGCTCACGCCAAGTGTAGTATCTACGGACACACGTTATCATGCATTGGTTGTGCCTGACATTGCAGTGACAGTATTTGATAATGATACGCCAGCAGTGAATATCACGCCAACAGGTGGCTCTACAAGCGTGATAGAAGGTGGGGCTACGGATACTTATGATGTGGCGCTAGCAACAGCTCCAACGGCCAATGTGAACATTTCGCTGAGTATTGTCTCGGCTCAAGTTACAACCGATGTCTATACACTTACCTTTACGCCTGCGAATTGGAATTTGCCACAAACCGTGACAGTCACGGCTGTGGATGATGCGATTGTTGAAGGCGCACACAGTGATAGTATTACTCATACCGTCGCTTCGACAGATTTGAATTATAATGCGCTTGCAGCACCTGCATTGAGCAGTATCACCATTGTTGATAATGATGCAGGTAGTGTGTTGATTACCGAATCAGGTGGGTCTACAGACATTGCAGAGGGTGGAGTAACGGATAGTTTTGATGTTGTGCTGGGTTTGCAGCCAAGCGCAGATGTAAGGGTATCTCTAAATCCAGATTTTAACAATCAGTGCACAGCTAGTGCTAGCCCTTTAACCTTTACACCCGCCAATTGGAATACACCACAAACCGTGACTTTTACAGCGGTTGATGATGGCATTGTTGAGGGAGCTCATACTTGTGCTATTACGATTACACCGAGGTCGAGTACTGCGGGCTATAACCTGATTGCTGTGCCAAATGTAGTCATTAATGTAACAGACAATGATTTTCTTGGTGTCACGCTTAGTGAAAGCGGCGGTTCTACAGATGTTACAGAAGGGGGTAATACAGACACTTATGATGTTTTCCTCAACTCGCAGCCGCAATTGAATGTGACGGTAAACATTGTGCCTAATGCTCAAGTGACAACGAATGTTAGCATGCTTACTTTTACACCTGCCAATTGGAATGCGCCACAAACGGTGACCGTAACAGCAGTTGATGATGGCGTTCAGGAAGGCACACATACAGGGGTTGTGTCACATAATATCACAAGCACAGACCCAGGTTATGCAGGCTTTGCTGTTGCCGATGTGGCTGTGAATATCACGGATAATTTAGCACCTGTGATCACCTTGGTGGGCAGTACCCCAATGACAATCACAGTGGGTGATGCTTTTACAGACCCTGGCGTTACGATTGCAGACGATACGGATGTTGGGTTGGTTGCTACGGTAACAGGTGCTGTGGATACGAGCAAAGTAGCAAGTTATACATTGAAATATGATGTTTCCGATGCTGCGGGTAACGCTGCAGTCCAAGTCATAAGGGTTGTTGATGTGGTGGCTGCAGGTACAACAGTTACAACGACTGACCCTTATGTATCTGAAAGCAGTGGTGGCGGAGGTGGCTGTGCCGCTCCAGTGCAATCCGTTGCTCAAGGCTTGGGCTTGATACCCATGCTCTTGATGATATTTGCTGGTTTAGGGTTGGTTCGTCGTAAAGAAGATGAATCAGACTAATCGTTTCAGTAATCGCTAAAACATAGCTTGATGTTTGCCCTCTCCTTTCTAGGAGGGGGCTTTTTTTTGACATTTTGTTTGGCAGTCCATGGGGTGGGGTATACCTTATGCCTAATTTTGTAGGCTTGGAGGCATGTATGCTCAAAGGTAAAATGGTTATCGGGCAATCAGGTGGGCCAACGGCTGTTATCAATCAGTCTTTGGTGGGTGCAGTGCTCGCAGCGCGTGAGCAAGATGTAATCACAGGTATTTTAGGTGCCAAACATGGTATTGCAGGCATCATGGCTGAAGATTTTATTGATTTAAGCACGCAGTCGGTTGAAGTGCTTGAAGATGTGG
>JALSZC010000264.1 GCA_027059605.1 Ghiorsea sp.
TGCAAGTGTTTTGCCCCATGGGTCAATAATCATGCTATGACCATAGGTGTCACGCCCATCTTGGTGGTGCCCTGATTGTGCAGCAGCAAGTACATAACTTTGGTTTTCAATAGCACGAGCTTTAAGCAGCGTTTCCCAATGGGCTTGCCCTGTAGGCACAGTAAATGCTGCTGGTATAGTAAATACATTGCAACCTTGTTCGCTATATTGCCGATAAAGCTCTGGAAAACGCAAATCATAACAAATAGATAAACCAATATTCCAAGCTTCGCCGATTGTAAAGGAACTGGGTTGTTTACCAGGGCTGGTATGTGTGGATTCTTGCCAAGACTCGGTATGTAAGTTGGCATCAAACAAATGAATTTTATCATAATGGTTCACCAGCTCACCATCAGGTGAAAACACAGGGCAATGATTAAAAAACTTACCTGGATTTTTTGGATCCTTGACCAATATAGAGCCTGCAATCAGCCAAGTCTTATATGCTTTGGCTAACATGCTAAAGCGTTCATAGACCTTAGTATAAGTTTCCTTTTGGACAGCCGCTTGTTTTAAGGCTTGGTTATGGGTGAGCAAGATTGCATTTTCGGGCAATACAATGAGGTGAAAATCGCCTGATTGGTATGGTGAGAGGATATTTTGAATGCGTTTGAAGTTGTCATCAATATCTTCTGAGCTACACAACTGCAGGCAGGCAACATGCAAACGGGATAATGACACTTTTCGCCTCGTTTATTTCGGTTCTAACTGAATTTCTTTTTGTTTATGGTCGATAGTTATTTTGTAGTGTTTAAAGAAACTCATGCCTAGCAACCCTAGCTCATCATTTTTAGTCGATATGCTTTGAATGGTTGCCTCAACATTTGGTTGTTTAATTTTAGCAACGGATAATAGTTTAATGCTGACTTTAGGTACGTTAACTTCGCCATTGGCAGTTTGCGTAGTTACCATGGTAGAGGTGACATCATATAATCCAGCACGTTTGGCAATTACAGGGGGGATAGCCAGCAAGGTTGCGCCAGTGTCAACAACAAATGACATGGCAATACCATTAACGCTGCCTTGTACAATCATGGAACCCCCTTTATCAACATAGGGGATGACCATGCTTAGTTTATTCATATTGTAACTAGGATTATCAATGGCATTAATACCTTTGGGTTTGTATTGCTTTGCCTCCATGCTTGGGGCTATATCGGTATAAGTGATATTTCCATCATCATCAATAATTTTATACATCTCCGCATATGACAGCCAAGGAAAAATGAATATAATGAGGTATATCAATACTTTAAGCATAGCGACCCACCTTTAAGTAATTGCCCATATTTGCCTTGTCATCTAAGACTGGTTTGAGCTTGCTATCACATGCTGACATAATTGTCATCATACCCGGCCCATGTCCTGCAAGCGGAGAATCCGAATGAATCACCATACCAATGGTAATAGCATTACGTCTAAATGTTCGTCCATAATTGTTGTCATGGTCAAGCACAGCGACAAAATCGCCAAAGCGCAGTTTATCCAGCCCATGATCTTTGACCATAGCTTCATCATGGCAAAGAATATCATAATCGCCCGTGGTTACAGAAAGCGCACCAATGCCTGAACCCATAGCATAGTTGGGCACAATCACATTGACAGGCACTTCAATTTGCCCTTTTTTGTTTTCCTTTAAGCCCATTTTTTCTAATAAATCAGGGTCGATGTTGTAGATATACACATCATCATGGTCGATAAATTTTAAGCCTTGCCCGAAGCCGCGAATCATAAATTTATCATCACAAGTGAGTTTATCTAAAGTTTCATCTGGAAAATCAATCATCAAATGATTGACTCCACCATGGTGACCAAGCACTGTACCAATCTCTCCTTTGGCTTCGCCTGAAATGACACGCGCTTGATTGCCGCAGCACGCATGGAATTGATAACCATCTTCAGACTTGCGGTTTTTATGCGTGAGTGTGGAAGAAACACCAGGTTCGATATGTTCACCTGCCCAACCAAA
>JALSZC010000265.1 GCA_027059605.1 Ghiorsea sp.
AAGCGTTCTTCTAAACGCATAAAACGCTTTTCATAATCACGCATCTGTGCGCCAAAAATGATGTCACGAATTTGGTCAACATTACCCGCTTCCATGCTTTCTTGATGGTTTGTTTTCTTTTCTTTAGACACGATATTTCCCCTCAATAGTTATCTTCTTGATATTGTATTGAAGACTAATCACAGCATAAGCTTATCAGAAAGCAAGTATTTGTAGGTTAGAGGGAGTTATCCTTCAATATCAAGCTGATAAATTGATTGAAGTAATATGTCAGGTTGAACGCCAGTTTGTTGAACAAAACTGGCATTGTATTTGCCAGTTTGTACTAGCGCAGTTTGTAAGCCTGCCTGCTGCGCCCCTAAAATATCTGATTCAATATCATCGCCAACCATTAAGGTTTGGGCAGGGGATACATTGAGTTGTCGGCAAATATGTAAAAAGAAATCTTGTGATGGTTTGCCAAAAACCTTGGCTTGTTTACCCGATGCATATTCAAGGGCTGCAACCCATGTGCCTAAGTCTAGGTGTAAACCATCTTCTTTTTGCCAAAAACGATTTTTATGCAGGGCAAGTAAATCAGCACCTTGCATAAGGTGTAAAAATATTTCATGCAGTACTTGTGGTGGATAACCCAAGCCACCAATATCCCCCATGACAATATAATCAGGTTTTGTGCTGCTTTGTGTGACTTGCAGGTCAGTGTGTAAATCATCTCGGATATATAAGCGGGCAGTGTTGTTACCGATATAAGTTTTTACCAGTGATGCTGGAGTGAATAGATGTTGCTCATCAAGAGGAATACCTAGTTTTTGTAGTTTTTGAGCGACACTGTGTTTGGCTTGGGTGGTGGTATTGGTGACGCCTGCAACTTTGATGCCTGCATCATGCAAGCGTTGTACAGCTTGTGCTGCACCGTTGATGACTTGGTTGCCCACATAAAGCACGCCATCTAAATCAAGTAAAACGGCTTGAACCATGAGAGTGAGTATAAGCAATTCCCATGGTTTTTGTAAAGTGAGCCATAAAAAGGGGTTAAGCTTGCACATAACCCCTTTGTTTCAAGTTTACCTTTGATGTTTAGGTAAGAATTACTCGCGTAGAAGTTCAGTGATACCTGTTTTTGAGCGTGTCTTTTCATCCACTGTTTTAACAATCACTGCGCAATACAAGTTTGGACCACCCGATGCGCCAGGCATAGAGCCAGAAACTACCACAGAATATGGAGGCACTTCACCATAAGTGACCTCACCAGTTGCACGATTGACGATACGTGTTGATTTGCCAATATAAACACCCATAGAAATCACAGAACCTTCGCGAACAATCACACCTTCAACAATTTCAGAACGCGCACCAATAAAACAGTTGTCTTCAATAATGGTTGGGGTTGCTTGTAGTGGCTCTAATACACCACCAATACCAACACCACCTGATAAATGTACATTTTTACCAATTTGCGCACATGAACCCACGGTTGACCATGTATCCACCATTGTTCCTTCATCTACATAAGCACCAATATTCACATACGAGGGCATCAACACCACTTTGGGTGCAATAAATGAACCTTTACGAACAGTTGCATTGGGAACCACACGCATGCCACCTTTGCGGAACATATCTTCGCCCCAGTTGGCAAATTTCTGCGGCACTTTATCATAATATTGCGTGTCACCACCATGAACCACTTGATTATCATGTAATTTGAAATATAATAAAACAGCCTTTTTCATCCACTCATTGGTCACCCAGTCACCATTATCATTCTTTTCCGCCACACGAATGCCACCATCATCCAAAAGGTCGATAGTGCGCACCACAGCTTCGCGTATTTCTGTATCTACAGTGTGCATATCCCATGTGTCGCGGGTATCCCATGCTTGTTCGATGACTTTTTGTAAGTGGTTCATAGTCGTGCTCCTTAAGAAAACTTTGTTTAGATATTTTGAATGTTGCCAAGCCTATGGTGTTCATCTGTGGGAAGCAAACCCAAGTGTGAAAA
>JALSZC010000266.1 GCA_027059605.1 Ghiorsea sp.
ATCCAACATGGTTATCAACGGTGGCACGCATAACCTTAAAATAGAAAGTGGTGCAGGCGGAACCTTTACAGGCAACACCTTTATTGGAGCTTCATCAGATGCCATTTCTCTTGGAACCTCTACGGTTACAGCATCTGCAATTTCCCTAAATAACAATGCGATTATTGGTAGTGGTGGCGCTGGTATCCGAGTAACCAATACCACACCATTACCACCCATTAAGCATAACTTGATAAGACAAAATGCAGGAGGTGGCGTTATCGTTGAAACAACACAAACCCAACCTGTTGACCTCTACAATAACCTTATTGTTGAAAACACTGGTAATGGTGTCAATGTGTTAAACGCAACTCAAGTCCGTATGTTTAATAACACCATTGCAGATACCTATACACAAACCGCAACAGATGCAGGCTTAAAGCTTAACCCCAATGCGAGTATCATTCTGCAAGATAATATCTTTGCCAATAATAATACGGCTGTTGGGGTGGATGTTTATACTGCGGCGGCTGCAGGCATCACTGCAAATTACAACTTTACAACCGATGGAACACTACCAGTACCCCCAACCGTAGGGGCAACAAACTTGACTGCTGCATCCGTGCCTTTCGCATCGGCATGGTATTTAGGGGCTACATCAACTGCAATCAATGCAGACCCATTAGTAACAGTCATACCTACTTTCTTAAATCTTAACCCGTATTCGCAAACCAATACCGTAGATGTACCCAACCTAGATTTGGGCTATCACCATGCTAATCCAGCGCCAACAGTTAGCACAGCCGTTGCGCCTGTATCCAGTATTGCTAACCCCATTCCACTCAATACAACAGCGACCATTAGCATTACACCTAAAGACGCTGCTGGAAACCTATTGGGTGCTGGGGCTAAAGTCACCGTTGGGATTTTACAGGGTGGACAAGTAACAGGCGCTATATCTAAGGTGTCTTATGTAGGTAATGGTATTTACCAATGTACCTACACAACTCCTGCTACGGGTACAGGTCTTGGCTCTGATACGATAGCAGCCACAGTCAATGGCATTGCTATCGGCTCGATAGTATTAACATTCTAACCTAGCCAGAGCAGTTTTGCTTAAGTAGCCTTCGTCCATCACATTTGGACGAGGGCTTTTTATTATCATGATTCAAATCAGCATTACAACAAACAAACAGGCAACTGTTTCTGTATATCCATTATTAATAAATGCGGAGCTTACAAGCTCAGGGAACACGGCTAAGAATCAAGAAAGCGTAAGTAGTTTCCTAGCTTCAGGTGAACATCAAGGCAAATATGGTGTTATGCG
The DNA here is from genome assembly GCA_027059605.1 of Ghiorsea sp. Classification (GTDB taxonomy): domain Bacteria; phylum Pseudomonadota; class Zetaproteobacteria; order Mariprofundales; family Mariprofundaceae; genus Ghiorsea. The sequence continues at coordinate 1,307 of JALSZC010000266.1, forward strand.
TACAGTGTATTTGAATGATGGTCGGGCTATGTTTGTTGGTGCTGGTGATTTAGACAAATTTAACCTGCAAAAACTTAGAGCCTTGGCTGTTAAAACAGCGCAAAAACTGAACAGAAACAATGTTGAAAGTGCAGATGTTTATTTAACAGAAGTCGATGTAAAAGGTGCATCCCTTGCCGATAAAGTACAAGCCATTGCTGAAGGGTTTTGGTTAGGTTTATACACTTTTAATGCTTACCAAACCAAAAAAGAACAAGATAAAACAGAGCTTTCATCAGTAAACATTGTGATTGATGGTGATGAAAACGAAGCCAAAGCAGCTCTGAATACAGCCAAAGCTATTGCAAGCGGCACCATTTTCGCGCGTAACCTTGGCAATGAGCCAGGTAATATATGTACACCTGAATATTTGGGTGAACAAGCTGCAGCACTATCCCACCCCAAGCTTAAAACTACAGTCATGGATAAAGCAGCCATTGAAAAAGCAGGTTTTACTGCCCTACTCGCTGTCAACCAAGGCTCCAACAAAGAACCCCGCTTTATCGTCATGGAATACCATGGTGCAAACAATACTGATGCGCCCATTGCCTTGGTCGGCAAAGGTCTCACATTTGATGCTGGAGGCATTTCCATTAAACCCGCTGCGCAAATGGATGAAATGAAATTTGATATGTGTGGCTCTGCGGCTGTACTTGGCATTTTTAAAGCCATCACTGAAATGAGTTTGCCTATCAATGTGCTTGGTGTGATTCCATCAACTGAAAACCTACTTGGTGGCAATGCATACAAACCTGGTGATATTGTTACCACCTATAAGGGTTTAACCATTGAAGTACTGAACACAGATGCAGAAGGTCGGGTTATTCTATCGGATGCACTTGCCTATGCCGCAGAACAAAAACCTGCTGAAATCATTGATTTTGCTACGCTGACTGGCGCGTGCGTGATTGCCTTGGGCGGTCAAGCCACTGGCTTGATGGGCAATTCTGATGACATCAAACAGAGCCTAATTCAATCAGGGCAAAAAACGCACGACAGAGTGTGGGAGCTACCCATGTTTGAAGAGTATCAGGAACAAATCGATTCCAAAATTGCCGACATTAAAAATACAGGTGGGCGCGAAGCTGGCACGATTACGGCTGCATGTTTCTTATCTCGCTTTGTTGATGATATTCCTTGGGCGCATTTGGACATCGCAGGCACAGCGTGGAACATGAAAGGCACTGATATTTCACCTGTGGGTGGTGCAACAGGTGCTGGTGTACGCTTGATTGTTGATTACCTTCAAAACAAAGTGAAATAAACGAATCTATAACTATTCACGCGTTTCCTACCCTCCTGCTCCCATTTTAGGAACAAGGTAAATACCAATGTGCCCTAGAATAGAAGATTAAGGGCAAGTCGTTTACTTAGCGTGTTTAAGAAAACACGCAATATATAAATTATCCTTTATTATTGAGGGTTTAAGCCAAAAGAATCGTTTTATTAATAAACCCTCACCCCAACCCTCACCCTTAAAAGGGCGAGGGAGTGGTTATTTACTTCACCTTAAACTCGCCTAAATGAAAGCTTAGACTTCTACAAAAGGTCTTATACCCAAGCTGCAACACCTTGTTTAAATTTATAGATGGTGCAACACTTCTGCCATGGCTTGGTTTAAATATTTCCTTCTCTTATTACTACTTTTGGGCAGCGTGGGCTGTACAAAAAAGCCACCTTCTAACCTTGATAATAGTTGCGCTATTTTTAAAGAAAAAAGCGGTTGGTATGATGCTGCAAATGATTCATTTAAAAAATGGGGTGTACCTATCCATGTGCAGCTTGCCATTATTCATCAAGAATCACGCTTTCGCGCCCAAGCCAAGGCACCAAAAGATTATCTATTGTGGTTTATTCCTTGGGGTCGCAAGTCATCTGCTTATGGTTATGCGCAAGTCAAAGATGCAACATGGGATTGGTATATTGAAAAAACAGGTAACTGGCGTGCTAGCCGTGATGATTTTGAAGATGTTACCGATTTTATTGGCTGGTATGGCAACTACACCTACAAAACACTAGGTGTATCCAAATGGGATGCTTACAAACAGTATCTCGCCTATCATGAAGGACATGGTGGGTTTAGGCGCAAGACCTATCTGAAAAAACCTTGGCTTGTTAAAGTTGCACGCAAAGTTAAAAAACGGGCAAGCATGTACCATAGCCAGCTACAACGCTGCAAAAGCCAACTGGAAAGCAGTTCATTTTGGCCGTTTTAATAAGTCTAAAAACATATCTCTGGGTATATCTTTAGCACCCAAACTATGTAGGTGTGATGTTGGCATTTGGCAATCAATAAGCTGGATACCTTCTTCTTTTGCCCACTCACAAAGGTAAAACATTGCCATTTTTGACCCATCACGCTGTTTACTAAACATAGATTCAGCAAAAAACACATGGTTTAAGCGCACACCATAAAGCCCACCGACCAACACACCTTCATCATAGACCTCAAAAGAATGCGCATAACCCAAGACATACAACCGTGAATACGCTTCTATCATTTCAGGCAATATCCAAGTGCCACCCAAGCTTCCATCTTTTTCCCTGCGCGGGGCAGCACAAGCTTGAATCACAGCTTCAAAATCTTTATCCATATAGGCATGGTAACGTGTTTGTTTCAATCTGCGCCGCAAACGGGTTGAGCAATAAAAATCTTCGGGATTTAATACTGTTCTCGGATTGGGTGACCACCATAAAATTGGCTCGCCTGCTGCATACCAAGGGAAAATACCCATGCTATAGGCTTCCAATAAAGTCTCAGGATGTAAATCTCCACCTGCTGCCAACAACCCTTCTTCATTGGCTTGGTTAGGGTGTGGAAAACGTGTATGCTCTGCTTGATTCATGCGCCAAGCATAGGTAAATATTTGACATGCTTCATCTGTTTTTCAGTATCACCCCTAGGCAAGGACAATAGTAACCGCTGTAAGCAACAAATAAATACAAGCGACTAAAGCAAATATGGAGAACTAATTTGAACATTGATGTTTGCGTGCCAAGAGACCGAAAACTTGAAGCTACACCTTCCATCCAAGAACTTTACGACCAACCTGAATCCGAAGTTATTTCTCGTATTCATGCATTAAAACAACAGCTTGGCGACCAACTTCTTATCCTAGGGCACCACTATCAGCGCGAAGAAGTGATTGGCTTTGCCGACATTACAGGTGACTCGCTTAAACTTGCACAAGAAGCTGCAAAAACAACTGCACCCTATATTATCTTTTGTGGCGTTCACTTTATGGCTGAAATGGCAGATGTACTCACTAGTGAAGAGCAGACCGTCATTTTGCCAGACCCCGCAGCAGGCTGCTCCATGGCAGATATGGCGAATGATGAACAGGTACAACGTTGTTGGGATGAATTATCGCAAGTCATCACCCCCGATGATTGCGTCACCCCCATGACTTACATCAACTCTACTGCAGCCCTTAAAGCCTTTTGTGGTGAACATGAAGGTATTGTTTGTACTTCTGGCAATGCCAAACGTGTCATGCAATGGGCATGGGATAAGCGCGAAAAGATTTTATTTTTCCCTGACCAACATCTGGGAGAAAACACAGCGATAACCATGGGCATTCATGATGATGACATGATTATCTGGGATCCCTTTAAACCTATGGGTGGTAATACGGCTGAAGCCATTCAAAATGCCAAACTTATCCTTTGGAAAGGCTTTTGCTCTGTGCATCAACTATTTAAAGCAGAACATGCAGCAACCATGCGTGATAATCACCCTGATATTCAAATCTTGGCACACCCAGAATGTTCACGCGAAGTATGTGAAACAGCAGACTTTGTTGGCTCCACAGAAGTGATTATCCAACATGTGAACCAAGCACCTACAGGCAGCAAATTTGCCATTGCTACAGAGCTCAATTTGGTCAATCGCTTGCGTATCACCCACCCTGATAAACCCATTTGGTTTTTATCACCTACTGTAAGCATGTGCTCCACCATGTTTCGCACCGACCCCCAACATTTGTGTTATGCCATGCAAGCCATTGTCAATGGTGAGGGTTACCATCAAATCAAAGTAGGTTCAGCAGACAGAAGCAATGCCCTCAAATCATTGCAAGCCATGCTAGACTTGGGCTAATATGCAAGTAAGCCAACGTATTTTTACATTTATCCTGCTTGTATGCATGAGCACTCCACTGTGGGCAACCACACTTGATGAGCTAAACCAACAAATCCAAACCTTTACCAACAGTGAGCAGGCTAGGTTTGCCCCAGCAAGCATAAAAAAACTTACAGCATACCAAGGTGCTGCCATGTTGGCTGCTGAAGAAACCTCTGCATTTGATGATAAGAATAAATCATCAGATGCGCTTCAACATGCCATCCAACAAGCATTAAACACACTGGATGAAGCTAAAAATACGGCGCAGTATTTTATACAAAGCTACCACGACCTATTACAACTAGAGAAACAGGCAGATAAGGCTTATGTATATCATCATAAACCACGCATGCTAGCTGAAGAAAACGTTGAAACATATTATCAACAAGCCAAATCAGCCATGACTATCACCATACAGGCAACTGAAAAAGGTGAGCTCAACCAAGCTACACAAGCAGCTCAAAAAGCTAAGTTTGCATTTTTACAAGCGATTGATGCTGCTATGCCTGGTTTAGTAGAGCAAAGTAACCACGCCCTAGACCAAGCTGCGAGCATGGGAGCCAAACGCTATGCTCCTCGCACATGGCACGATGCAGAGCAAGCATTACAAGAGCTAGAATTATATGCTGAAGACATACAACTACCTCAAGCAGAAAGACAAAATATTCCACGCCCTGAACGCATTGGTTATGCCTTAGAGCTTGCTGTATATGCACAAAAACTTGCAATCCATGCCAAAGCTTTAAGCCGCGATAAAGGTAGTTTTGAAAAACTTATGCTACAAGCCAAACAAGAGCGACTTGCTTATGCCAAAGCATTAAATTTAAAAATCAACTATGATGAAGTTGGCATTGATATTGAGCCCGAAGTTATACTCAAATCTATTCAGACCCTTGCACAAGAACCTGACCAACATACACAACAAATCCAAGCCCTAAAAGCTGCTTTTGCCAAAGAGCTTCAAGAAAAACTACAGGCACAACACGAAAAAGATCAAAAAGCCTTTAAAGAAAAATTATTAAGTATGAAGTCTGCATTTTCTTCCCGCTTAGAGCAGGAAACCTTTGAAAATAAAAGGCAAAAGAAACTACGTTCATTATTCAAAAAAGGTGAAGTCGATATTATCACCAACCTTGATGGTTCACTGATTATTCGAGCCAAGAAAATTCAGTTTGAGCCCAACAGCAGTAAAGTTGATGGTAAATACTTCGATTTCCTAGCGCGAATCAAAGATGCTCTGATGCTGTATCCCAATCGTAAAATCAGTATTGAAGGGCATACAGATAGTACGGGCGATGCCAAAGCCAATCGTAAGCTATCATTACAACGTGCAGAAGCAGTGCGCAAATTCTTAACCGCTGCTGGCTTGTCTGCAGAACGCATTCGTGCACTAGGTTTTGGTGAAGCCAAACCCATCGCTAGTAATATGTATAAAAAAGGTCGTGCTATGAATCGACGTATTGATATTGTGATTGGAGCACCTCGTGGTTGAATTAGAGCTATTACACCAGCACATGAATGATGCGCTTGCTGGTAGTGAATTGGATTCCCCGTATAAACGTAATTTGCTTGATGAAACATTAAGTATCATCAATGAAGACTTACCCGATCAAGACCTCAAACTCATGAGTAAAGTCTTACATGAAATCCACCATGGTTTAGAGGTATTTAAACCATACCAAGCTTGGCGAAAAGTCAGTGTCTTTGGCTCTGCCCGCACCCAAGAAGGTCACCCGCAATACCAACAAGCCAAAGCTTGCGGCAAAGCACTCAAAGATGCTGGCTTTATGGTCATCACAGGTGGTGGACCTGGCATGATGCAAGCTGCCAATGAAGGTGCGGGGCGCGAAGTATCATTTGGCATTGGTATTAACCTACCCATGGAACAGCAACTCAACCCTGTTGTTCACGACTCTCCTCGCAGCTTTGAATGTCAATATTTTTTCACCCGCAAGCTTTTTTTTCTTAAAGAAAGTGATGCTGTGATTTTAACCCCGGGTGGTTTTGGTACATTTGATGAAAGTTTTGAGCTGCTTACTTTATTACAAACAGGTCGCAACCCACCTATTCCTGTGATAATGCTAGAAGCACCTGGTGATAATTTCTGGGGGCCTTTTTTAAACTCATGGGTACGCCGTTTGGTGGATGATGGTTTGATTAGCCATGAAGACACTCAGCTTATATATCATACCGATGATGCCCATAAAGCAGTACAACACATTGAAAAATACTATACCAACTACCATAGCTTCCGTTATGTGGGTAAATACGTCTTACTTCGTATCAACAACCCGCTTTCTGATGACGCATTAAAACGCTTAAATGCTGAATTTTCTGATGTGTTACATAATGGTGCGATTGAACAAGTCTTTCATTGGCCTGACAATGATGATGCTTGTTATGCACATTA
>JALSZC010000267.1 GCA_027059605.1 Ghiorsea sp.
GAATCAATGGCTTTGAGTACATCACCTTCATTGGCAGAAAGGAATAGAGATGCATTAAAGGCTGGGATATAAGCGTATGGTGACTTGCCTTCCATAAATGCAGCGCGGGAGATGTTTAAGCCATGATGGTCGATAGAGCGGAAGACACGTTTGCCTGTCACCGCAGAATTTCGAGATAGCAGCACCACTTCCACAGGCTGTTCATCAGGAAAGCGGTCATTGATGCTTAAAAATCTACGCACAAAAGGAAATGCCACGCCTTTACCCAACACATCATCCAGGTGTTCTTCCTGATACGCTTTATAGGCTTTTGCCCCTTGCTCACGAAAGACTTTGTCCGATTCGGTTAAGTCAAACAATGCGCTGGATGAGACAGCGATGACTAATTTTTGTTCAATCGGGTATGCCATGTTTGCTCCAAGGGTTGATGGCTGTGTATCGTGGGTAGATAAAGGGTTGATGTCAAATGTAGATGGGGCTTCAAGATTCAAGCCCTAACCTTTTAATCTTTAAAAAGGGTAGCGTCCTCTTTTTTCTTCACTCTTGTGATTGTTAGCCACCTATGCATCTAAGCAAGTACTGTTGCTTGATACAATATCAACAACTTGAGTTACTAAAGGAAACAGAGAGCCCCATAAGGCTGCTTCTGGGAATGCTTCGCCACTATGAAATAGTGAATTTCTACCATCAACAATTGTTTTAACCATTCCCTCTGAAATCTCTGTTGATTTTCCCGCAAGGGTGACTTCCGTAATGCCAAGCCCCTGAATTAGGTTGAATAACTTATAATTTCTAAATTCTTTGGTTCTCGATAGAAGATTAAGAATGGCTCCTTTTTTCACTCCATCGCTCATTTTATTTGCCACTTTTTTAATCATGTCTTTTTCATTTTTATCAAACAGCTTGTCTGAATTAAACAATGCTTTATATTTTTCAGAGTTTTCCAAGTACTCTAGAATTAGAAACCAGTGAAAATATTTCGACTTGGCATGCTCTGCTCTTAAGCCATCGTAGTAGAACCTCAGAACTTCATGATAATGGCTTCTTAACACTTCCGTTTCATCTAAAGCGATAGTTCGAGTAGCAGAAATAGCTAGAGTACTAGATATATGCATAGTGTCACGAAACGTTTCATTACTTTCTTCGTCCACAGTCACTTTGAACTCAAACCACTCTAGCTCAACAAAGTTTGTTCCATAATGAGGGTTGTCTTCTTTCTTATTGATTAAGAACGATAAATGTTCAGAAACTTTTTTTAGAAAGTCAATTTGCTCAACTTCTTCTAATAAGGAATCACTATCAATTACTATTCTGTATTTGCCTTTTTCAACCTTGTTGACCTCAAGGTTGGTGTCGACTTTACCGAGAAACCCCTCCAAACGGAGTGGGGTTTTAAGCTCAATATTACTATCTCCTCGAAACCCAATCTGATGAATTTCATGTGAACTGGGTAACCTAAGTGGGCAGGTTATTTTTACGCGCATTTGTGTTCCTTTTTGCAGCTAACATCCCTATTCGCAGGAATGATAGTCCTCATATTTATCATACATAGGTGGGATAATTATCCAACTTGTTGCATATTAATAGGAGATAGTGGGATAGAAGGGCGTTGCTGTCAAACTGCTTACATGGCTTGGGTGATGTGTTGGATATGTTTGTCCGAGCAAATCAAGGGCGGCATAGTATATAAGAGTTTACCAAAGGGGCGCAGCCATACGCCATTTTCTAATAGTTGGGTTTGTACGGCTGGAACGTCAATCGCTTCTTTCATTTCAACCACGCCGATTGCACCCATGATACGAACATCAGCGATTTTATCCGATTGTAAGCAGGGCGCTAAACCTGCTTGAAGTTGCTTTTCGATATTGGAGACACGCGCTTGCCAAGGGGATTCCAATAGTAAGTCGATAGACGCTTTGGCAACAGCACAAGCCAGTGGATTTGCCATAAATGTTGGCCCGTGCATTAAGATGTTGCCTTCTTGTTGTA
>JALSZC010000268.1 GCA_027059605.1 Ghiorsea sp.
GGGCTGCCATCATTTGATCATATCTACCACCATGCAATAAAGCATGGGATGAATTATTGGCAAAACCTGTAAACACCATACCACTGTGATACAAGAAACGTGGTGTTACCGCTGCATCAATCACCACGCACACTTCACCTGAAAGTTTATCATTCACAGTATCAACCAAGTTTAACAACTCATCAGCCGCAACCGTAAATGTTTCATTGATTTGCATTTTTTGCGCCCGCAACCAATCGGCATCACCCTGCCCTGCTGCCAAAGCCATCAAAGCATCTTTCACCCCATCAGACAACGGCTCTGTCTCTAAATAGTTTGCCATATCTTCAGGAGAATGACGTGCAAGCAATTCAACCCAAGTTTCCAAGGATGTATCACTTTCTTCAACCAAGGCTTGAATCAAACCCATGTGACCCACTTGCAAAATTGCACCATCAAAACCTGCCGCTTCCATAGATAATGCTGCCAAATGCATCACTTCTACATCGCCTTCCACACCAGCAAGACCCAAACATTCCACACCTGTTTGCCATTGCTGGCGTGAACCCGTACGCACATCAGGACGCGCCAACATCACAGGCCCTGTATAATGAAGTTTTAACACAGGTTCATGGCTTAAACGGGTTGCCACAATACGTGCAATTTGTGGGGTCATATCAGGGCGAATCGCCAATAAACCTGCATCAGCAGGGTCTGAAAAGACCACTGTTTGGTCAGCCAAAAAACGACCAGCACCAGAGCTTAAGGCTTCTGGGCGTTCAACCAAGGGTGGAATCACTTCAGAGAAACCCGCGGCTGTATAAATTTCAAACAAACGAAATTGCAGCCGACGAAGTGCCATCGCACGTCCACCAAATGCATCCTCAAGACCAAGGATAGGTTTTAATACACTCACAATGCCTCCAAGGCAACATAACGCACTGTGGTTATGTTTTCTAAAGCTTCTAATTTTTCAATCACTTTGGGTGCAGGTTCGGAATCAATCGATACCAATGCTAATGCCCCATCCATGTCTTCACGGCGACCCAAACGGAAGTCGCCAATATTAATGCTTGCCGCAGCCAATATCGAGCCAATATCTGCAATCACACCAGGTTTGTCTTTGTTTTCAATAAACAATAATCTGCCCTGCGGTGTCATTTCTAGCTCACATTTATCAATGCTCACCAAACGTGGGTTGGTGCCATCAAACACTGTGCCTGATACGCAACGGTAACCTTCATCACCATATACTTCCAAACGCATCAAGCTGGAAAAATGGTCAGATGTTTCACTCGCCACTTCCTCAAGCTCAATACCACGCTCTTTAACCAGCATTTGCACATTCACCGCATTCACTTCATCCATGCTATGCGATAACAAACCTTGTAAAATCGTATTCAAAATAGGTGGTCGATTTAGTTTACTGACTTTACCTTCAAAACGAATAATAATTTTATCATAACCTGGGCGCATCACCTGCCCCATAAATTGCCCCAAAGCACCTGCAAGCCCCATAAATGGTGCCAAAGCTTTGGCTTCTTCTTCGGATAATGATGGTACATTCACTGCATTATTAATGCTTCCAGTCAATAAATAATCCGACATTTGCTCAGCCACTTGCACAGCCACATTCTCTTGGGCTTCATCACTACATGCGCCGATATGTGGTGTAAATGTCACATTATCCAGTTCAAACAAACGATTTTCTTTAGCAGGTTCTTCTTCAAACACATCCAAGGCCGCAGCACGTAAATATTTAGATTTACAGACTTTATACAATGCCTTTTCATCAACAATGCCCCCTCGTGCGCAGTTGACCAAAATGGACCCTTTTTTCATTTTTTTCAAAATTTCCGCATTGATTAAATGGCGCGTAGCATCAATCAAAGGCACATGAATCGTCAACACATCAACCAAAGCTGCAAGCTCTGCCACGCTTGCCACCTTGGTCACGCCCATAGCAGCAGCACGTTCATCAGAAATAAAGGGGTCGTAAACAT
>JALSZC010000269.1 GCA_027059605.1 Ghiorsea sp.
CTTTGTTACAAGATATATTTGTGCATGGAGCGAAACAAGCAGAGTCAGTGCTTGAGGAGATGGTAGCCCAACCGATGCAAGTGGTCGTAGATGCTGTACAAGTGCTTGATGCGACTAGTCTGAAGCAACAGGTGGCAGAGAATTATGATGCTAACCTATCATGGGTTTGTATGCGGTTTTCGGGCTTGGTGTCTGGTTCATTTTCTATGTTGTTCCCACAAGATTCTACTGCCGTACTTATCAATACACTTACCCAAAGCAAGATGAGTAACTATGAAATGGATATTTTTCGTATGGGAACTATGACTGAAGTTGCTAATATTCTTATCAATGGTGTGGTGGGTAAGCTTTGTGGTAGCAAACAAGGTGAAGTATCTTTTGATTTGCCCGATTATGTGGAGTTATCAGCTACTGATTATCCAGTCATAGGGCAGGATTACAGCATGATTATGACCAGCAATGTACATTTTGGTGTATCGGGGTTGAACTTGCCTAGTTTGTTTGTACTTCAAATTGAACAAAAGAGCTTATCACCTTTTTGGTATGCGTTAGAAGAAGTTGGTGTTGTATGAAGGACATGACGGCATGCTTTGATTTATTGCAGACTTTGCCTGATGGTGTATGCATTGTTGATCAAGATTATAATATTGTTTTCTGGAATAAAAGGTTGGTGCAATGGTCGCAGCAGGCAGCAAGTATGTTTGTTGGTCAAAAATTAACTGACCTATACCCACGTTTGGATAGTCCAGCCTATAGAATACGCATAGACCAAGTATTACGAAATGGACCGCCTGCATTCTTTTCAATGCTGCTGCATCATCACCTTTTTGACTTTAAGAATCCTGATGGAAGTTTGCAAGCGCAACGAGTTACAGTTGCACCACTATGTAGCAACAACGAAATATTTGCTCTATTTACAGTTGTGGATATGACGCGGTCAGTTTTGCGAGAAGATAAGTACAAAAAAGTTTTGCTTTCTTATGAGCATGAAATTGAACAGCGCAAGCAGTTGGAGCAACAAAATAATATGCTTGTTCGTGCTGTAGATAAAGCTGCTGAAGCTTTTGTTATCATGCGTATTCATGGTGAAATTGAATATGTAAACAAGGCATTTCTTGTGCAAACAGGTTGTTCAAGTGCAGAGCTTGCACTTGGTGAATCGTATTGGGACACATATTTGATGCCTTTAGAAGATAGTATGAATCGTACTATAAGGCAGGTTGTATCAAGTGCTGAAACATGGCAGGGCAGGCTTGAAATCAAACGTAAGGATAACTCTACTTTTATGGCATCGGTGAGCATTGCTCCGATTATGAATCGACAAGGTAAAGTGACCCATGCTGTGGTGGTGCAAGAAGATATTAATGAGCAGCTTAAGTTTGAAATGCAATATAGGCAAAGTCAGAAACAAGAGGCTTTAGCCACGCTTATTGGTGGTATTGCCCATGATTTTAACAACTTATTATCGGGTATGTTAGGGCATTTGTATTTGGCAAATCGCGAAGTAAAGGATATGCCTAAAACTTCAGTCAGGTTGAGTAAGGTTCAAGATGTTGTTAATGATATTGCTGGTATTGTCCAGCAGTTGATGACCTTTGCACGCAAAGGTGAAGTGAAAAAGAGAAAGTTTCCTTTGGGCTCTTTTATCAAAGAATTTGTTCGCTTAGCTGAGCATACCGTGCCTGATAATATCAAGCTTAGTATTGATTTTCAGCGTGCGGATTTTCCATGTCAAGGTGATGTGGAAAGCTTACAGGAGGCACTGCTAAACATCATACAAAATGCAGTGGATGCAGTAGTAGATACGCAAGATCCTACAATTATTGTGGGTCTGCAAAGTTGGGATGCTGATAAAGCCCCTATTTGGGTTGAAAAACATGCAGTGCTTGCTGAGGGTAGGTTTGCCCATATTACTATTGCTGATAATGGTTTGGGTATTAAAGACGAGGATATAGATAAGGTTTTTGACCCATTTTTTAC
>JALSZC010000270.1 GCA_027059605.1 Ghiorsea sp.
ATTTGTCCGATGAAGAAGCTGCTGGCAAACCTGTGGGTCATGATTTGGAAGAAGGGAAAATTACCTTGCCGCTGATTCATGCCATGCAGCAAGACCCAGAACTACAAGAACGGGTACGCATTATTTCCGAACGCGATAAAGACCCATACCATGAAGGCGATAGAGCATGGGTTCGAGACCGTGTATTACAACATGGTGGCACAGCATACACCATGGACAAAGCCAAAGTTTATGCAAAACGCGCCATTGATTTATTACCCGATGTAGAAAACAAGCAACTTAAACAGTTATTGTGTGACCTAGCTAACTTTTCTGCGCAACGTTTATATTAAGCTTCTACGCATAAGCAGCATGTCGCTTGATAAAAACATAAAGACTGTTTACATTGAGCTTAGAGGAATTTGGAGGAGCAACACAGATGAATATTGATTTTAATTGGTTAGAAGAAAACTTCTTTGGACAAAAGCTTGATGACACACAACGCGACGTGTTATCTACAAAATTTGATGTGGTTGAATATAACGCCGGTGAGACTATCGTAAAACAAGGCAGCATGGGACAAGCACTCTACATTATCCATTCAGGCACTGCACATATCGATTGTGATTGTAATGGTGAAAATGTGCGGGTTGGCACTGTTCACCCTGGCGACTTGGTTGGTGAAATGAGTTTTCTAACCGCTGCCGAAGCCAGTGCTACAGTGACTGCACGTGATGATTGTATCATTTATAAACTACCACGTTCTGCTTTCACCAGCTTGATGAAAGAAAATCAAGAGTTGGCTTATGCTGTGTTTGCACATTTACTTACCCATACAGCTGATGTGATTCGTCAAATGAATGCTGAAAAAGCAGCCGTTCAGCACTATATGGCTGGTAGTCGTTTCTAAAAAACACTGCTCAATCCAGCAATACCAAATATAGAACCAAGTAGTGATTCTGCTTGGTTTTTTTTTATCTTGCGCTAAGTTCACAGCATGAATCAAGAGTTTGATGCCATCAGCCGCTTATTTCAACAGCGCACCCCTTTCAAGCACCCATCAACCCAAGTAGGTAATGGTGATGATGCTTCAACCCATGCTATTCCTGATGGTTTTGAGTTGGTCGTTAGCACGGATACTGCCGTTGAAGCTGTGCATTGGCCGCAAGATATGCCACTGGATATTGCAGGAAACCGCGCTATGAACGCAGCTCTGTCCGACTTAGCCGCTATGGGCGCAACACCCGCTTGGCTGTGGCTTGCCATTATGGCAAAAGATGCGGCAAATTTAAGCAGTATGAGCGATGGTATTGTACAAGCATGTTTAACGCACAAGGTTGAACTTGCAGGAGGCGACACTGTGCGCTCAAGCAGCAATAGCATCAATGTTACTGTGGGTGGTTTGCTTCCCAAAGGGCAAGCCATGTTACGCTCCCACGCCCAAGTTGGTGATGATGTTTGGTTATTGGGTAACACAGGACTAGCTGCGGCTGGTTTAAAACAGTGGTTCCAAGGCGAGAAAAACGGCTGTTTTGTTCCTTATTTTCAACACATCAAACCTTTATGCAACCAAGGCATCACTTTGCGTGAACTTGGTATCCGTTGTTGTATCGACATCAGTGATGGGCTGCTCCAAGATGCAGGGCATATCGCCAAAGGCTCAACACTTGGCATACACATTGATTTGGCACACATTCAAAACTTAGCTTGCTACCAACAATTATTACCTCACTTTGATGAAGAAACATGCTTAAAAAAAGTGCTAAACGGAGGTGAGGATTATGCTTTATTATGTACAGCCCCAGCATCGAAGCGACAAGCTCTGCGAAGTATAGATGCACAACACATTGGCACTTGTGTAAAAGGTGAAGGTGTATATTTGATACATGAGGGGAAAATCGTGGACCATAATATCAAAGGTTATGACCATTTTGCATAATTCAACACTATCCCCACTCACATTATCCATACTCAAATGGCTTGCCGCAGGGCTTGGTAGTGGTTGGTTGCCCAAAGCACCGGGTACGTGGGGCAGTCTATTTTCTCTTATTCCCGCTTGGTTTATTTTGCAAACTTGGGGGATTCATGGCTTAGGTCTGGCAACATTATACGTTACAGTTATTGGTTTTATTGTGTGTTATTATTTATTACCTCACCTTGTCGCACAAGGTGAAAATCATGACCCCGGCTGGATTGTGATTGATGAATGGGCTGGACAATGGCTTTGTATTTACATCATTCTACTGTTTTACCCTCAACTTGATTTCAACATGCTTTTACCCTTTACTTTTGTTCTCTTCCGAGGTTTTGATATTCTCAAACCTTTCCCTATTAAAACCGTGGAAACATGGGGGGCTGATTGGTTTTCCATTATCAATGATGATTTAATTGCAGGTATCATGGGGGCAGCACTTGGTCTGTTTATTTTAGCTTGGGTTATATAAAATGAATGAAGCAAAACAATTAATTCAGAAACTACAGCAAAATCATTGGCAAATTCGCTGTGTAGAGTCTTGCACAGCAGGTGCGCTGACCGCAGCGATTGGTGCCATCGCTGGTGCATCATCAGTATTGGATAGAAGCTGGGTGACCTATAGCAATCAAGCCAAGCACGAAGAAGTGGGTGTACCCCTTCATCTTCTTGAAACCTATGGCGCAGTGAGCCAAGAAGTTGTACTTAGCATGGCAGAAGGTGCAGTTCGTGGTTGCGAAAGCAATACGTTATCACTTGCGGTAAGCGGCATTGCAGGCCCTGATGGTGGCAGCAAAGATAAGCCTGTAGGCACGGTTTGGATTGCTTGCAAAATCCCATCTCAAGCAGCCTTTGCCCAATGTTTTCATTTCAAAGGCAATCGCGCAGAAGTACAAGCACAAGCCGTAACACAAGCACTGACTATGCCTTTGTAAAATAAAACGCTATCTTACGACTTATCAATAACCATCTCAAAGGAGTCGCTTATGCGCTGGTCTGGTGTTGTTCCACATGATAATGCTTATTTTCCAAGAAAAAAACTCACCGTTGTTGGCTCTGGTAATGTTGGTGCAACCGCCGCATTTTTAGCCGCTTATAAGGAGCTAGGTGATATTGTATTGCTTGATGTGATGGAAGGTGTACCCCAAGGTAAAGCTTTGGATATGTATGAAGCCTCCCCTATTTTAGGTTATGATGTCAACGTGAAAGGTACGCAAGACTATGCTGACACTGCAAATTCTGATGTGGTTGTCATTACTGCTGGTATCGCCCGCAGACCTGGCATGAGTCGTGATGATTTATTGGCAACCAATGTGAAAATTGTCGCCGAAGTGACCGCAAATATCGTTAAACATTCACCCGATTGTATTATTATCGTAGTGACCAATCCACTTGATGCCATGGTTTATACTGCCAAACAAGTTTCAGGTTTTTGCCGCAAGCGAGTGGTCGGCATGGCTGGCGTATTAGATTCTGCACGTATGCGTTCATTTATTGCCCAAGCTTTGGATGTTTCTATCACCGATGTTTCCGCCTTGGTATTGGGCGGACATGGCGATAATATGGTTCCACTTACGCGTTATTCTACCGTGGGCGGTATTCCGCTTACCGACATGATGAGCAAAGAAGATATTGATAAAATCAGTGAACGTACTGCGCAAGGTGGTGCAGAAATTGTACAATTGCTTAAAACTGGCTCTGCATTTTATGCTCCCGGTGCAGCCGTTGTCGAAATGGCAGAGGCTATTTTAAAAGATCAAAATAAAATTCTACCGTGTGCAGCTTGGCTTGAAGGTGAATACGGCATCAACAATTATTTTATGGGCGTGCCATGCAAGCTTGGTGGCGGCGGCATGGAAGGGGTCATAGAGTTGGACTTAAACAAACAAGAAAAAGCAGCCATGAAAACATCATTAGCATCCGTCAAAAAACTGGTGCAACAAGTTGATAATATGGGTGTATTTTCATGAATATTCACGAGTATCAAGCTAAACAACTACTCAAAGCCTATGGCATTTCAGTACCCCATGGTAAACCCGTATTACATGCCGATGAGGCATTTGCTATTGCCGAACTCTTGGGTGGTGAAACTTGGGTAGTTAAAGCACAAATTCATGCTGGTGGTCGCGGCAAGGCTGGTGGCGTACGCGTTTGCAAATCACTTGAGGAGGTAGAACAAGCCGCCAATGATTTAATGGGCAGCACCTTGGTTACCCATCAAACAGGTGAAGAAGGCAAGGAAGTTCACCGTTTATACATTGAAACGGCTGTTGATATTGAGCATGAATATTATTTGAGCCTATTGATTGACCGTGAACATGAGTGTATCAGCTTTGTTGTTTCTCCTGATGGCGGCATGGACATTGAAGAAGTCGCAGCCAATACTCCAGAACGTATTTTAAACGTGCAAGTGGATACCGTTTCAGGGTTATCGCCTTATATCAGTCGAAAAATGGCATTTTTCTTAGGGCTAAAAGGCGACAATGCTAAGGTATTTGGTAAACTGGCTGAGTCATTGTATGCCATGTTTGTCAAAACAGATGCCAGCTTGCTTGAGCTCAACCCTTTGGTACTCACAACACAACATCAGTTTGTTGCCTTGGATGCAAAGTTTTCTGTGGATGACAACGCACTTTATCGGCAACCCAGCGTTGCCAATTTACGCGACCTCAATGAAGAAGACCCCAAAGAAACCGAAGCTGCCAAATATGGGCTCAACTATATTGCACTCGATGGATCCATTGGCTGTATGGTGAATGGTGCAGGGCTTGCCATGGCAACCATGGATATTATTCAGCTTAAAGGACAAAAGCCTGCGAACTTCTTAGATGTTGGCGGTGGTGTCACCGTAGAAACCGTATGCGAAGCGTTTAAACTTTTGTTTGATGATCAACATGTGAAAGCTGTATTGGTCAATATTTTTGGCGGTATCGTGCGTTGTGATGTTATTGCACAAGGCTTGCTTGAAGCCATCAAAACACACCCTATGCGTGTACCCGTAGTCATGCGTTTGGTGGGCACCAATGAACAAGAGGGGCAAAAGCTTATCGCTGATGCAGATTTAGATGTGCAATGGGCAAAGGATTTGGATGAAGCAGCAACTTTGGCTGCGGAGGCTGTATAAATGGCAGTATTACTAGATAAAAACACGCGTGTCATTTGCCAAGGTTTTACTGGCAAACAAGGTACTTTTCATTCTGAACAAATGATTGCATACGGCACAAACTTTGTTGGCGGTGTCACGCCCAATAAAGGTGGCACAACCCACCTAGGGCTGCCTGTGTTTAACACTGTAGAAGAGGCGGTAACGCAAGCTGGTGCTGAAGCCTCAGTAATTTATGTACCTGCACCTTTTGCAGCAGACTCCATCATGGAAGCTGCAGATGCTGGTATTGGGCTTATTGTTTGTATCACTGAAGGTATTCCTGTTGAAGATATGCTGAAAGTCAAAGCATATTTAAGAGGACGAGACAATATCTTAATTGGCCCCAACTGCCCTGGTATCATCACACCTGGGCAAGCTAAAATTGGTATCATGCCAGGGCATATCCATTTGGCTGGTCGCATTGGTGTGGTATCTCGCTCTGGTACACTCACTTACGAAGCTGTAGCACAACTTACCCAAACCAAGCTTGGACAAAGTACCTGCATTGGTATTGGCGGCGACCCTATTCATGGCATGACATTTATCGACTGCCTCAAACTATTCGAGGCAGATGAGCAAACCGAAGGTATCATTATGATTGGTGAAATTGGCGGCTCTGAAGAAGAAGAGGCAGCAGAATACATTCAACAATATGTTTCCAAACCTGTGGTGGCATTTATTGCAGGCGCAACCGCACCATCAGGTAAACGCATGGGACATGCTGGTGCCATTATTTCTGGCGGTAAAGGTACAGCAGAAGCTAAATTTACGGCATTAGAAGCCGCAGGTGTTGTTGTAGAGCATAACCCAACCCTGCTTGGCAAACGTATGACTGAACAATTTTAAAGGATTTTTATCATTCTTGTCTTTTCCATTTGCAATCGAAACAACACTGGCTATATTGCGCCCCTCAACGGAAGGGTGACAGAGCTGGCCGAATGTACCGGTCTTGAAAACCGGCGTAGGGAAACCTACCGTGGGTTCGAATCCCACCCCTTCCGCCAGCTAATGTGGTCTCCGCTGTTTTGCAGCGGAGCAACTACAAGGAGAGGTGGCTGAGTGGCTGAAAGCGCGCCCCTGCTAAGGGTGTATAGAGTAAAATCTATCGAGGGTTCGAATCCCTCTCTCTCCGCCATGTTTTTAAAAACATTACTGGGCTTAAGTTTAGCTGTGTTTTTAAGCGCATGTGATGGAGAAAAAACGCAGGAAATTGAGTGGCAATTGCCATTAAGTGTCCCAACAGACCCTCATGCTTCTGCAAAAGCCAAGCAACTCCCTGATTGGGCAGTCAACAATCAAGGAAGTGCGACTGTTGTTGTGTTGAACAAAGCAACAACACGTATATTTGAAGTGAGTGTTCAAAATGGCAGCACTGAAAAAACCAATGATTGGTCCATTCAACTGCAAGGGCTTGCCCAAGGTCTTCGCATCAAAGATAATACACTTATCAATGATGAAGAAGTAAGCAATCCCGCAGCTTTTGTTGCATTGTATTATCGTGATACATTGATGTATGAAGGCTGGTTATACCAAGATTTTCCTGAATTATTTGGCATGGATAATTCGCACTGGAAAGTTTGGGTGAAAGACGTTACTATGCCGCCGTCTTCGCAAGGAGATGATAATAACAACACATAACAAGCTCCCTTAGCTCAGCTGGATAGAGTATCTGACTACGAATCAGAGGGCCGGGCGTTCGAATCGCTCAGGGAGCGCCATTTACCAAAAGACCTGCAAGCAATTGCGGGTCTTTTTTTATATCTATTTCCTACCAAAAAAAGCATAACAGTTTGTTTGCTCACCTATCACTATAAAACAATGGCGTAAACCCTTGACACCTATAACAAATTAGTCTTTCATTCGATTATGAAAGCATTGACGACCATCCCAAACCTTGAGTTGCTCTTTCCCTTAGAAAGATACCTATATCATGCTTTCACTAACCCGCTTAAAAATATTACCTATAAAACATTTTACACATTACTTCCTTTTGGCTTTAGACTTGCTTGCTTACACAAGGTTCAGGAAAATACCTTAGAAATAAAGTACTTATACAATTATTATGTGAAGGAGGCGGGCTTGTTTTTTACAAATATACAACATAAGAACATACAACAAAATACACCAATCATCAGCCCATCTCAATGGACACAGAGTTGAACATGACCAGTAAACTAAACCTTAAAAGGTTGCTTTTAACACTTCTGTATCTAAGCATAAGTGCTAATATATTGGCATGTAGAAGCACTGTTCCACAACCATCCATGCCCTTGCATACGCTAAACTCTCCTATTCCAAAATATAAAATGCACAATATAGGCCCACAACAAGCATCTGAATCACAATCCGTACACTATGTAGATTTAAACCAAGATGGTTTCATTGATTTACTCATTGGTGGGCATGAAAACATTGACGGTTTCCATATTGAATGGGGTGATGGTACTGGTAACTGGACACTGCAAGGTGGACCACTTACAGCCATGCAGCCTCGTGCCATTGCTACTGCGGACATCGATCATGATCATACTATTGAGATTCTTATTGGTGGTGAAGGAGACCAAAAAGGCTTGCAAGTTTGGAAATTAAATGAGCAAACACAAGCTTGGAGCCAGCATTCTTCCCCCTTGGTTGCAGGTGTATTTCATGCCGCAAAATTTGCTGATATTAACGAAGATGGTTGGCAAGATATTATTGCGGTTCGTTCAGATAGTATTGCTGATGGTGGTATTTATGTATTACTGAATGATGGACGCAACGGCTGGGTTCAAGGTACAGGACCTATGGTCAAAGGTATCTTTACAGGCTTATCTGTCGAAGATATTAACGCAGATGGTCACCTTGATATTGTAGCTGCACGCCGTGGCGGCTTGGGTGCTACACAAAACCGAGACCAACTCTGGAGTCAAGCTGGTGGGATTCAAGTTTGGTATGGTGATGGCAATGCACGCTGGGAACCCTTGGTGTTACCCACCAATGCCGATGCTGAATCAGTTACGGTAGCTGACATCAATAACGATGGTAACTTGGATATAGTGGCTGGTTTATACCAGCACGGTATTCGTTTCTGGTTGGGTGGTGAAAAAACATGGGGGATTCAAAGTCTTACAACATCAGGTACTTGGTCAGGTGTTCGCGTAGGCGACCTCAATGCAGATGGTGATAAAGAATTGGTTGCCACATCAAGTATTGGTCAAGGTATGGCTATTTGGAGTTGGAAAGGCAACCGCTTTATCAGTGAAGAACACCAAGTACCCGATTATGGTGTATACCTTGATTTGGATCTTGGCGATGTTAGAAATAATGGTTTATTGGATATTGCTGCAACACGCGCTGATGGTGGGGTTGAAGTTTGGTCTTTTAGCAAAGCCAAACCTTTACCTGTAAAAAAATTCTTGTCCAAACAGGTCGGCGAACGCCTTTCTATCTATTTTGATTCAGGGACAGCACGTTTAAACCCTGAATCTATTGAAAAAGTAAACGCATGGGTTGATTCGTTAGGTGTAGATTTAAGTCAGCTTCACCTTGAATTACAAGGTCGTGCTGACCAGCGTCCTATTCATTCTGAACTATTTCCTAATAATACAGCTCTTTCCAAAGCTCGCGCTGATGCAGTTGCCACAACACTATTAAGGCACAGTGCAAAAAAAGAAAACATGCATATTGATGCCTTAGGTGACAAATCACCATTACCACCAGGTTTAGACCCTGCTTCCTTGCGTCAAAACCGAAGGGTATTTGTAGAAGCATTTAAAATTGAAAACACCAAGCTTCCTTTATCTGCATCAAATATCAATAAACGTGACTTGTATAACATTGATGAAAACAAAGTATTTAAAACTATTGATGGTGTGCCTGAATACAAAGTTGGGGTTGGTGATGAATTACAAATTACCTTTTGGCAAGGTGCAAAAGCAGAGAAACAAAAAGTCATCGTGCAAATTGATGGTACGGTATCTTTGCCTTATCAAGCTGCACTTAAAGTCGCAGGTTTAACCCCCCGCGAAATCGATAATCTCACCACGAACATTATTAAGAAATATGAGCGAAATCCACGTGTTGATGTTCAAGTGCTTAAAGCAAAGAGTAAGTTTGCTAGTATTTTTGGTGAAGTACAAAGCTTATCGCGTCAACCTACTGGCGCAGGTACTTACCCATTGCGCGGTAAAGAAAGTTTGGTTGATTTTTTATCACGTGTGGGCGGACCTACCAAAGAAGCCAACTTAAACAATGTTCAAATTATTCGTGATGGTAAAACTGTACTTTTGGATTTAAATCGGGCAATTCGTCAAGGTGATTTATCTGAAAATGCTATCATTGATGATGGGGATACCATTTTCATACCATCACTTGCCCAATCCAAACGCCAAGTCTATGTGCTTGGGCAAGTTGCCAAAGCAGGGATTGTAGAGTTTACTGGTGACATCAACTTTTTGGATGCTGTGTCTAAGGCTGGTGGACTAACCAAAGATGCCTATTTACCAGATATTCGTATTTTACGTGCCGATAGAGACCAGCCTCAAATTCTTGCCGTAAACTTCCAACGGTTTCTCGAAGAAGGTGATTTAACGCAAAACTTGGCTTTAATGGACAAGGACATATTGATTATACCATCTCGACCTATTGCCAACTGGAACAAGTTTATAGAAGACATATCACCTTCAATTACATTACTTTTGCAGCCTGTTAGTATTGCTCAGCAAATTCTAACGCTACGCTTATTAACAGGGCAGGTTCAATAATGGCAACTGCGCAACATAACGAAGGTTACGAACTTAATTTATCCGAATACTGGCAAATTATTGTAAGAAGACGTTGGATTATTATTTTCTGTGCTATATCCATGGGCTTTTTCAGTGGCTTCCTTACATGGGCAAAACAACCACCTGCTATTTATACATCCAGTTCTGCTATCAAAATTGAGTCATCGGTCAATGTTGCCGACTTATTGCTTCGTGGCGGTTCAAGACAGTCATACAGCGATGTTCAAACACAGCTTGCGATGATTGAGTCTTATGCAGTGATGGAACGCGTAGCGCAACGCATGAACCTTATTCCTGCAGAGTTAAGCTCAGAAGAAATTCGGGCTAATCCTGATTATATGGATGAAGTATTAAGCATCAAAGACAGTGTATCGGTGTACCAAGATCCTGACTCAGGTATTATTACCATCTCAGCTACGTCAACACGTCCCCTCTTTGCACGTGATTTAGCACAGGCTGTAGCCGATGAATTTAAAGAGTTTAGCGTACAAGATAAAAATCGTAAAATTTTTGAAGCTAAAAAGTTTATTCAGCAACAATTAATTATTGTTCGTGAACGCCTTAAAAAAGCTGAAGAAGAAATTCGTGATTATCGCAACAAACATAACTTATCCTTTTCTAATGCGGATCCTGAACTTATGGCACGTATTGTTTCTGACCTAGAACAAGAATACCGCCAAGCTACAGCACACTTGGGTGACCTAAAGTTTGCTATCAAGCCACTTAAACAACGTATCAATAATGGTGACTGGGATTACCAAGCCGTTACCATTGCAGGTAGCGTAAGCAACTACTTTGACCAACTTAATAAACGTTTGGTTGATATGGCGCTCAAACGTACTGAGTTGATGACCAACTACACCGATGATCATCCACAAATTAAAGAGCTACGCGAACAAGCCCATGATATTTTGTCCAGTATGGTGGATGAGCTTGCCAAACAAATTGAGCTTACACAACGACGTATCTCTGACATTCAAAAAAGCATAGAAAAAACCAAAAGTCGTTTCCAAGGTATGCCTGAGCAGGCTTTAGAATTACAACGTATGCAGCGCACAGTACGTATCAATGAAGATTTATTCGACTTGCTTGAAAAGAAATACCAAGAAGTCTTAATCAAAGAAGCTGAAAAAGTCCAAGCTGTATCTTTAGTACGCCCAGCTATGATTCCAGTATTCCGCATCAACCCTGTGAATCCTGTACAAAGTGGTTTAGCAGGTATGATTCTTGGTTTGGTACTTGGCTTGATTGTTTCCTTAATTCTTGAAGCCATGGATTCATCTGTAGGCACCATTGAAGAAGTGGAGAGCTTTTTGGACACATCTGTTGTTGGCTTTGTACCGCAACTAGAACACGATGAGGCACTTGAATTATTCTCTGGGGTCAAAGAGCTCAAAACCAGCGGACACCATTTGGAAAGACAAATCCGTCTTATTAGCCATTTCTCACCACCATCAACCATTTCAGAAGCATATCGTAGCTTACGTACCAATTTACTCTTTTCCCAAACGGGCGGACATAAAGTTATCTTGGTCACAAGCTCTACAGTCAAAGAAGGTAAAAGTACCATTGCTGCTAACTTGGCAGTAGTCTTAGCCCAACAAGGTGGTCGCATACTCTTAATTGATGCTGATATGCGCAAGCCTATGCAGCATCATACCTTTGGACTGAAACGCGCCCCAGGATTAAGCGAATGTTTATTAGGACAACACCATTGGCAAGATGTAGTCAAACGTTTTTCCGATGTCATGCTAGGTGATATGGGTATTGACCAAGCTTTGTTAACACCTGGGCTTGATCAATTAGAAATTCTCACCTGTGGTGTTGTCAATGCCAACCCACCTGACTTATTGGCAGCACCTATGATGGATACCATCTTAAAAGAAGTACGTGAAGAATATGATATGGTAATAATTGATATGCCACCGCTATTGCACACCACTGATGCCACAATTTTGGCTTCAAAAGTGGACAGTGTGCTGCTTGTGTATCATATTGGTTCTGTCGTTAGGGGCGCATTAAAACGTGTGAAAACCAATATTGAAGCTGTGGGTGGAAATGTACTTGGTATCATCCTTAATGGGGTTCGTGGTGAACTATCGCCTGATTATGCAACATATAAAATGAATCATTATTATGCTTATTCTTATGGTAATGATGAGCAAGTTAGAGGAAATATACTGGAGCAATGGATTGCAAAAATGAAACGTCGCTCTTTGCGCCTTTGGCAGGAAGTAAGAGCACGTTTCGATAAGGGGTAATCATGCAAAGAGACTTTGATCACTTCGTAAAACACAAAAAACAACGCAATCGTTTTATTGCAATTTTTATTTTAACCATGTTAGCTGCAGGTATTGTTGTTTTGGTTCAGGAGTGTAGTCAAAGCTTTAATGAACCTTACAATAAAGGCTATCAACCCATGGACAAAGCAAGACATCTTGATGCAGGTAAAAAGCTCTGAGTATTCGAAGCATTCGTGTCCCCATACCGCCAAACATTCTACTTACGTTTGTTTTAACCACACTACTACTTTATAGTGCTTATCTTTTAGCACCCGATCTTATTCAAGGTCCACTGCTTTTATTTGCAGGTTTAATGATTGTCATCATTACATTTACCAGCATTGAACTAGCACTCTACTTTCTTATTTTATCCACCCTGCTTTCACCCGAGCTTACCTTTGGTGGTGCATCTGCCCAAGAAGTTGCTGCAGGCATAACCAACACCACTGAATCCCGAGGGATTACACTACGCTTGGATGATATTATGTTAACACTGATTTCATTCACATGGTTAGTGCGTATGGCTGTTTATAATGAGCTTGGTTTTTTGCGTCATACCCCCATCAATCAAGCTGCATTTTTATATTGGGTTGTCTGTGCCTTTTCTACCATGATTGCATTCTTTTCAGGTAAAGTTGGATTGTACGGTATATTTTTTGTTATCAAATACTTAGAGTACTTTATTCTGTTTTATATCGTGGTAAACCATATGCATGATGAAGCCATTATTAAACGTTTGTTGATGGTTATGATTTTCACATGTTTGATTGCATCATTGATTGGTATTGCTCAAATTCCTTCTGGTCTTCGTGTTTCCGCACCTTTTGAAGGTGCAGAGGGTGAACCCAACACCTTTGGTGGGTACTTAATGTTTATGTTTAGTATCATGCTGGGTATTCTTTTGCATACCACAGACAAAAAACAACGTTTCTTACTCTTTACTGCTATGGGTATTATTCTTATACCCTTTGCCTTTACTGAGTCCAGAAGCTCTTACCTTTCCTTTATTGTAGCAATAGTTTGCTTTCTTTTTTATTCCCAAAAGAAAAAGTTGCTCTTTTTTATGTGTTTTACAGGCGTGGCACTTGCTCCCTTTGTTTTACCGCAAAATGTCATTAACCGTGTCATGTTTACATTTAATCAGGCCGAACAATCAGGGCAATTAAAGGTAGGTAATATAAAAGTTGATACATCAACAACAGAGCGATTGCGTGCATGGGAAGAAGTTATCACCAAAGACTTTCCTAAAAATCCTATTTTTGGTGTGGGTGTGACAGGGGGTAAATTCCTCGATGCACAATACCCTCGTATTTTATTAGAAACAGGTATCGTCGGACTTGTATTCTTTATTTGGTTTTTGCGGCGAGTTTGGGTCTTACTCAAAAAAAGTAGTCGCACACTTCAAGACCCAATCATGCGAGGGGTTGCCTTAGGTGCATTATGTGGTTTTGCTGGTTTATTGGTGCATGGCATCGGTGCCAACACCTTTATTATTGTACGAATTATGGAACCATTTATGATCATTTTAGGTTTGGTTCTTGCCATGCAAATCTTAGAAAAAGAAAAACAACAGCATGAAGAAGCTGTCATATCAGATAAAAGTAATGAACCCACTAAGGTCTCAGCTCGTCTCTAGCACCACATCTTCAATCACAAACTGTACAGCATCACCACCCCGATAATCATCGCTTTGCAACTGCCCCAACACCGATACACATGCACCTTCTTGCAAATCATCGGCTAAAGCACCCCCTCCAAAAACAACTGCATTGATAAAACGTGTACCATCCGTCAACTGCACACGCATCACTCCACCCTTAAGTTTTCTACTTTCAATCACGGTGACATCAGGAAGCACCCACAAACACGCAGGGTTGGCTTGCCCAATGGGTTCAAAGCGTTGTAGCCGTGTTGCTAAACCAATATGCAAGGCAGATAAATTTAAAACACCATCAATCAATAAATGATTTTGAATCAAGCCATCAGTTTGCTGTTGATTAACTGCCTTGGTAAAATCCAAAACAAAAGCATCCCAGCTTGCTGCTTTGACCGTACCACCACCAGCACCCGCATGCCCGCCAAAACCATGCAAGTGTTGAGCACATGTGTGAAGCAACTGACCAATATGAAAACCTTTAGTACCACGCAATGATACACGAATATTCTGCTCACTATCGACAAAACCTACCGCTGCTGGTCGCCCATGTTGTCTGGCTAAACGCCCTGCAACCAAACCCACCACACCTGCATGCCAATTTTTATCATAAACTGCCAAGCACATATTCGTTTCTTGGTTTTTCGCTATATTCTCTGGATGGATCACCTCAAGCTTAGCCAATGCTTGTTTATACGTTTCGACTTCAAGCTTTCGCCGCTCTTGGTTGCATACATCCAAAGATGCTGCCAATGCAGCCGCCTCACTTGTATCTTGGCAACATAACAAGCGCATTGCCTCTTCCCCATGTCGCATACGCCCTGCCGCATTGATGCGAGGTGCCAAATAAAAACCAATACTTTCTGTGGAAATGCGCTTGCGATTAACCTTTGCAATATCCAATAATGCAGACATACCTATAGAAGGAGATGTGCGTAATTGCTGCAAACCAAAATGCACCAACACACGATTCACACCCTGCAAAGGCATCACATCAGCTACCGTTGCCATAGCGACCCTATCTAACAACTGTTTTAAATCATAAGCAGGACGTTTATTTTTATCGGCAAGCAACTTCCATGTTGCCATCAATAAAAAGAAGGCAACACCAGTGCCACATAATACACGCTCTGCAAAACCACAATCTTCACGGGCTGGGTTTAACAAAGCATAAGCATTGGGTAATATTTTATCAGGCAAATGATGGTCGGTGATGATTAAGTCAAAACCTAGCTCCGTCGCTTTGTCACATGCAGCCAAACATGTGGTACCTGTATCCACACTCAACCCTAATGTTGCACCAGCATCATAAGCCTGCTGAACAGGTTCTACACCAATACCATGCCCATCATCCGCACGATGTGGAATGGAAAAACACACTTCTGCACCCGCACTTCTTAAAGCTTCCACCAATACCGTTGTGCCACTAACACCATCGCAATCAAAATCGCCAAAAACATGTACTTTTTCATGAGTTTCTATGGCTTTTGCGAGTCTAGCTGCTGCTTTCTGCATATCTTGCATGAGAAATGGGTCTGGCAAATCAGATAATGCAGGCGCAAAAAAAGCATCTTGCTCAGATAGACCTCTAGCCTTGAGTAAACCTTGCCATGCACTTAACGGGTTATCCGCAACCAGTGGCTGATGTCGCCACTGTAGAGTGCGCCCTTTTCTGGTTCTTTTGCCTTGGCAATCAAAAGTCATAATTTGCCAACATCACAGCACGCTTGGGAGCTTGATAACCTTCAACTGTTTTTTGTCTATCTTGAGTATCTAAAAAATCAGGCAATGATTCAAAAGTCATCCACTCTGTTGACCGCTGTTCTTCTATGCTGGTCGTATTTAAATCTACACAACGGATATTTTTAAACCCTGCACGTTGCAACCAAATCGTTAACATCGCTACCGATGGTATAAACCATACATTACGCATTTTGGCATATCGCCCACTGGGTACCAAACACGTGGTTTCATCACCATCGACCACCAAGGTTTCGAGAACCAGCTCACCACCTTTTTTCAACAAACTTCTTATTTTATACAAATGCTCCAAAGGTTCACGCCTATGGTACAAAATCCCCATGGAAAACACGGTATCAAAACACTGCATACCACTTGGCATTTCATCAATGCCTGTAGGTATTAGAAAGTTTGCTGCATCAGGTTGATAGCGTTTAACACTGGCAAAATGAAAAGAAAATAAGGGAGAGGGGTCAATACCAAGCACCAATTTTGCACCTTCTCCCAACATACGCCACATGTGGTAACCCGAGCCACAACCAATATCCAGTACCATTTTATCTTGAAGCGGAGAAATATGTGGCAATACTCGTTGCCATTTCCAATCAGAACGCCATTCCGTATCAATATGCACACCCAAAATATCAAAAGGACCTTTGCGCCAAGGGTGTAGCTGCTTAAGAGCCTGCTCTACTTTTTCTTTATCAATATGCGCAACACTTTGTACACACACTTGATGCAAAATATCCACATCAGCTTGCACATCAGGCAATGCATTTAAGCCTTGAGACCAACGTGAAAAGTCACCATGTTTAAAAATTTTATGCCAACCTTGTTGATTTAACTTTAATAAGACATCGGTGTGAGGCTCAAAATCTAGAGACGATAAAACATGTGCTAAGTTTTGATGTTCTTTGGCTTGATAAGCGGTTGTAAAATCCAATGTTTCCTCACATATGATAAAAAAGCCAAAGCGTAAACCTCCCATCAGCAAAAGAAAGAAAAAAGCAAGGCACATTGCATATAAACTGCATCACGATAGCTTGCGCAACCATATCTTTTTATCATTACACGAGGTTTCAACCATGCAACATTCCACACTCACAGCCCTATCCCCACTGGATGGTCGTTATGCCAATAAAGTGGCTGAGCTTCGCCCTATCTTTAGTGAGTTTGGTTTGATTAAGGCTCGTATATTGGTGGAAGTACGCTGGTTGCAAATGTTGGCTGCACATAGCGATATTCAAGAAGTTGCATCATTATCAGCAGAAGCCAATGCTTTTTTGGATGCTATTGTTGATAATTTCTCAGAAGCAGATGCACAAGCCGTCAAAGATATTGAAAAGACCACCAATCATGATGTAAAAGCGGTGGAATATTTTCTTAAAGAGCAAGTCAAAGACCAAGCGGAATTAAATGCTGTGTCCGAATTTATTCACTTTGCATGTACATCCGAAGACATCAATAATTTGTCTTACGGACTGATGCTTAAAGAAGCACGGGATACCGTATTGCTTCCTGCTTTGGACAATACGATTGCCAAAATGGAAAGCATGGCATCAGACATGGCTGCCGTACCCATGCTTGCTCGCACTCATGGTCAGCCTGCATCCCCAACCACTATGGGCAAAGAATGGATGAATGTAGTCGCTAGGTTGGACAGACAACGTACACAAATTGCTGATGTAGTTATTTCAGGTAAAATCAATGGTGCAACAGGTAACTTCAATGCACATTTGATTGCATACCCAGAAGTGGATTGGTTAAGCACATCCAAAAGGTTTGTAGAGTCTTTAGGCTTAGCTTGGAGCCCATACACCACGCAAATTGAACCCCATGATTATATTGCAGAACTCAATCAAGCGACATCCCGCTTTAATACTATTATCATCGACTTTAGCCGTGATATTTGGGGTTATATTTCTATGGGTTTTTTCAAACAAAAGGTTATTGCTGGCGAAGTCGGCTCATCTGCTATGCCGCATAAAGTAAATCCCATTGATTTTGAAAATGCAGAAGGAAATCTAGGACTAGCTAATGCCATGTTACATCACTTGGCAGAAAAACTTCCCATTTCTCGTTGGCAACGTGATTTAACCGATTCCACTGTGTTGCGTAACCTTGGTGTTGGTTTTGGTTATACTATGCTTGCTCTTACCTCACTCGACCGTGGTTTGAGTAAGTTGGAAGTCAACGAAGGTAAAATGCTTGAAGATTTGGATAACACTTGGGAAGTATTGGCAGAAGCCGTACAAACAGTGATGCGCCGCTATGCTTTAGAAAACCCTTATGAGCAACTTAAAGCACTAACCCGTGGCAAAGGTATCACTGCCGAACGTATTCGCACATTTATTGAAAACCTAGATATTCCTGAAGATGCCAAAGCTCGCTTGAGAGACATTACACCCGCTGATTATATTGGTAATGCAGCAAGCATGGGTAAACACAAACACTCAAATAGCTAAAAAAGCACAGTTTAGAGCCACTTATCTTGATATTTCAAGGTGTTGGGCTACACTTGCTCAGTAACTACATGAAAGAATCGCGGCTAAGTGTTGCTTTGATTTCATTTTGAGGTGTTTAACATGCGTATTTCATATCTCTTTATGCTCTTGTTATCATTTATGTTTTTGATGCAATCGCCTGCTGTTCAAGCTGCTGTTGAAGAGTCTACTGATCAAGAAAGCGAAGCCATGCCCGATGCCATGTCTCACTTAATGGTTGCCCCCAATGTTGATATTGAAAATATTCGTGATCCTTTCTTGTCTTCATTTGAAAAAAACCGTATTGAAGAAGCCAAACGTCTAAAAAACCGCCGTCAGCTTCCCGAAAACAAAAGAAAACGTGAAGTTTTAGAGTTCTTCGACCTAAGCACACTTAAACTTGTTGCCACTTACAAAAAAGCAGGTGGTGAATGGGTGGCTAGCGTTCAAGATTCTACAGGTAAAGCCTATACTGTTCGTCGTGGAAACTATATTGGTAAACGTGGTGGGCGTATTGAAAAGATTGATGAACAAACCATTTATTTGGTTGAACAAACCATTAACCCAGCAGGTGACATTGTAGATCGCCAAGTCACCCTAACCATGGCAGAGGTCAACGACAGCCGCTAAGATGAATAAAAAAGCAGTTGAACACCTTTTTTCAACACTACAATCTATCGACCCCGAACCAAAAACTGAACTCAACTACAACACCCCTTTTGAACTTTTAATTGCTGTTCTTTTATCAGCCCAAGCCACTGATGTCGGTGTCAACAAAGCCACTGCCAAGCTTTATCCCGTCGCCAATACACCCCAAGCTTTTTTAGAATTAGGTGAAGAAGGCTTAAAAAAATACATTAACACCATAGGTTTGTATAACAGCAAAGCCAAACATGCTATCCAAACTGCACGTTTGTTGGTTGATAAGTTTAATGGCGAAGTACCCCGCACCCGCAAAGCATTAGAATCCTTACCCGGTGTTGGTCGTAAAACTGCCAATGTAGTATTAAATGTATTGTGGGGTGAGCCCACCATGGCAGTGGATACCCATATTTTTCGTGTTTCCAACCGCACAGGTTTAGCCCCTGGTAAAAACCCTTTGGAAGTAGAAAAAAAGTTACTTCAAGTGATTCCTAAAAAATATATGAAACATGCACATCACTGGCTTATCTTGCATGGTCGCTACACTTGTACAGCACGCAAACCCAAATGCCATGCTTGCCCCATCAACCAAGAATGCCAATGGGCTGAAAAAACAATTGCATGACTCAAAAGTTACCCTTCATTTTTCATAACTTACAAGACTCTCAAGTCTTTGCCTTGGCTCAAGCTGCAGGGCGAGCCAATTATGATGTACAGGGTTTTATTGAAAATATAAACAGTACTCCTTGGGTAAAAAAAAGTACCTATATCAGTCAATATGCTGAAATGCCTAATCTTGGCAAGGTCAATAAGGGTGTATATGCCTTAAATATCAAAAAAGCCAATATGCACGGGGTTTTTGTGCCTTTGGTGGATGATATCGCTGAACTTATGGCTGAATATTCGCCTTTATTACGTAAGTATGGCATGCGCTTTTTAAGTGTACACGCCTCACAAATCGAACAAAGCAATACCTATTACCTGCAACAATGGCAAGGTAAGCTTGGTATTCCGCAAACCGCTTATTGTGATGGCACACAACTACTCGAAACTGCAAAAAACATTGGCTTTCCCGTCATTATCAAGTCCTTTCGCCATGGTTTCATCACATTTGGTGATGCACAAACCATGCAAAACTGGCTCAACAATAATCCTGACTACCCCTTTCATCTTGTGCAGCGTGTCCAACAATATATTCCTGGAGAAACCCATAACATGGCATCAGTGCAGCTATTGTTTGATGAAAACAGTCGCCCTGTACGAGGTTTTACGGCACGTCGCATGCGTGTAGCACGAACCATGTACGGCCCTTTTGGTGAAACCATTGCTGCCAAAGCAGAGTGGATACCTGAGTTATATCATGCAGCCGTTGAACTGTTATCTGAACTCAACTGGCAAGGTTTTGCCGAAGTAGAATGCAAGCTGGATACATCGGGGAAGTGGCAGCTTTTAGAAATTAACCCAAGATTATCAGGCTGGGCATGTTTTGCAGAAGCTGATGGTGCTGGATTTTTACAAGCTTATCACCACTTATGCACCGAAGACACACCACTTGAACCAGCCTGCTTGCAACGCTCGCAAACCACATACTCACGTATGATTGCTTCCACCATGCATCAACCCGATTGGCATAATCTTTCATGGCAAACCATAAAAGCGATGTACAAACATCAAACCAACATCTGTTTTGGTGCATGGGGTAAATATGATAAAGCAGCCAATCGCGCTTGGACAAAACTCATGCTCAAACGTTTTCTAACTAAAAACTAAAGAACTTCTTTTTCTAACAACTTCCAAGCCGCAAACACATCAGGAAAGTGCAAACGATAAAAAATACAATCTTGATCAATACGTTGATTTAACAGTGGTAAATCTTTTGCCATACCCGATTGTACATGCAGATGTTGCGGTAGCTCCATTAAAGCTTCATGACGTGGAATAGATATAAGCTTAGCTTTATCCAAGTTAACATCATATTGGTGCAATACTATAATTTTTAAGGGTAACGGCTGGCGTTGTACATCTGCAGGATGCCACAAATGACAGCGTACTGTTGTCCCTTCAGTATTGGGAAAATCAAAATAATCGGCTGTAATCAGCCCTGTACGTTCTATTTCTTCTCTATTAAAAGCAGGGTGTTCTTTGTATTCCCACTGCATGGGTCTAGGGAATGGATACACATGCCCATCATTAGCCAATAATGTAAATTCATCAGATAAATAGCTAGCGTGGGATAATAAACCCGCTGTGCAAATACTACTCTTACCAGCACCCGACACACCCGCAAACATTACTGCTTGTTGACCCACACCAAGCACAGCCGCATGTATAGATAAGATATTTTTTTCTTGGTATAAATATTGCACAAGCTGACTATAAAAATGAATTTCTAAAGCAGCACTTACTTCTCTATCATCCGTGCTAGACCATAATGCCACACTTGGTTCATCGCCAACCTTGCCTGTAAAATGATATACACCTTGTTGATGTGTTACTGAAAAACATAAATCTGCTTGCTGCTGTTCAACTTGTTCATAAAGCTTAAGAAACTTCCACATGTCTTGCCGACAAGCTTCTGTATCACCATCGACTTGTATGACAACATTTGCAATGCGGCATTGCACACACCAATGTTTCATCAATTATATTTGAAAGAAACCAAAGCCTGAAAGTTCTGCAAGTATATCCTGAACATCCCGAAGTGTATTTTTATAATCCACATCTAAGGTTTCCGATAAAAGCTTTGCCATTTCTTCCGCCGTTGTTTGACCATCACACATATCAAACACTGCCGATGCTGTGGGGTTTAAGGTAATAGTCGTACCATCATCTTCATGAATATAAACATAAGCACCCTGCTCCTCTAGCTCTTCACAAATAAGTTTATCAATGCGTTTGGGCATATTGGGAACTGTAATTTCAAAGGTTTCATTCATCTTGTGCTCCAAGGGTGTACGCCACCATCTGACAGTCGCCACAGCTTAATTGATGTTGGCAGTTATTCCACCGTTCTATGCTTGGGTGCTTATTACCTAAACCCTTATTTTTTACAGCAAACATCTCTTGAAATGTCTGCTGGCGAATATTACCTAACACATGCTCACGATTAAAAATACATGGGCTTACATTACCATTGGCGCATACTGCAAGCTTACCCCTACGCCCTATAGGTTGAGCTACAAAATCGCTTTCAACCTTATCCGTTTGTACCACCTGGTGATGTGCAGGTTTCTTGGTGGAATCTGGCATATGTGAGTTCTGCGAAGGCATCAAAGATATGTCTTTGGTGCTTAAGTCCTTACCCCGCCCTGTTTCATGCACAGGATCAAAGCGAACATGTGTTTTATCCAAATAAAATTCACGACTTACAAAATCCAACATGGCTTGCTCATGCCCTGCATTTTGTTGCATCACTGCCATACCAATACGTATCTGGAATGCCATATCCTGCGCCCTATGCATGGCAGCTACTGTTTTTTTCCAACTTCCCTTCACTTGGGTAATGCCATCATGCACAGCTTCATCGGGTGAATACAATGAAAAGGCGAGTTTAGGCTGGTAAGGTAAAAGTTGCTCCAATAGTTTCTCATTTAACAACAAACCATTGGTATAAATTTCTATACCCTCAAACCCCAGCTCATGCGCATAAGCGACAACTTCTACCAAATTGCGGTGAATCAGTGGGTCACCGCCTGTCAGTTGCACAAAAGGTGTGCCCAAACTTCTGGCTTGTTCAAGGATTTGTTTAATTTCATCCAATGATAAAAAATCAGAGCATGCAGGCGATGATGATGCATAGCAGTGGATACATTGTTCATTACATTGGTCAGTGATTTCCAAAAATAAAAGACCAAGCTCGTCACCCAACACCATCTGCTGAAGGTCTGTAGGTGTAAGGCTTGCCTGCGACAAGCCCGCAAGCCAATCATGTTGTTTTTCAAGTATTTGTAACACTGGTGACACACCACTGTCGGGAGTCTGTAGCAAAGTCACTAAAGCTTGCGTAAAATTACCATGGAGTAGCAACTGCTTTTGTTCATCAAAGGCATGAATCAGCCTAACAGTTTTGCTATCCGCATCTGAAATACAGCGAATAAACTTACCTTGTGCAAGGAAGATATAATACGGAAGCACTATTAAAGTTAATTACACTTATTCGGACTGCCTTTAATGCAGTTGCACGTACACGCACCAGCTAAACTCGCAGGAATACCACCGCAGGTTTTACAAAACTTACCACATTTATTGTTAGCCACAATGTTTGCAATTGCTGCCGGTGTACAATTGGTACCACAAGATTTAATACATTGATCTCTTGCACATTTTACAGGGTCGAACTTTGTAGAGCCTGGCACACAAGGGCAACATGCATTGGTACCTGTAGAGATGACAATACTAACTGCGCCACCTGCAACCAAATTACAGACTTTCGTTTGCCCAATAGCACCCATCACCGTACGTGGCGTTGCCACCATAGAGCCTAAAATTACTGGTGGTGCATAAACAACCGCTTTTAAAAGCTTGCGGCGAATATCATTGGTCACTTCTTTTTGTTCACTCATCACGTACTCCTACCCCCAACACAAAACATTAAGAACAACACTAAAGCCTCAATAAGCCATTGTCCAATACCTACATCACAAATGGGCATACTAATACTATCGGCTAGCTTTTATCAAACTTCAGCTTTAAGATATGCTCATGGCTAGCTTATCATTCAAACACTACAGAAAAAATGCATGTCTTGCACTGCAACAACATATTCCAGACACTATGTTACAGAGCAGCGATTTCTGGACCTATGCTCAAGGTGAAGCCATTTTCCCACTGTTATGGTCACAATTAAAACAAAATCAAAAAGATATTGTCCTACCTTTACTTATTAACCCCATGAATAAGCGTGTTTTTATGGCTGACTATCTACGTATGAAAAATGCAACTGCACGCATCTTACGTGCATTTAATGAAAACAACATCCCTGTCATTTGCATGCGTGGTCTTGCTGTCAGCGAAACCTTATACCCTCAGCCTTATCTGCGCCCACATACAGATATTGATATTTTGTTTGATCAAAAGCACTTGCTCATGGCAAAACAAATTGTTGGCAATCAATTGCATTATCGTCCATTACCTGCCTACCCCATGCTATTCAAACAAGGTGATATTCCCCTTGACCTACACATCGAAGCCATTGGCTCTGAGCGTATCAAAGCTTGGCAACACATCACCCCACTTCAAGCCAAAGACTTTTTTAAGTACGCAGAAGAAGGACAACTCGCAGGTGAAAAAGCATTGCTTGTTCATCCTCGTGTCATGTTACCTTACTTATGTTTCCATGCACTCAAACACTCATTTGAACGCTTGATTTGGCTTTATGACATTGCATTGCTTGCCAAACAGGTGGAGCAACAACAACAGTGGAATGAAGTGTTAGAGGGTATTACAGAATATAAGCTGGAACGACCTTGTTATTATGCTTTATCTTATGCCAAGGCACACTTACAAGCACCTGTACCCGACCATGTTTTACAGCAAATACAACCAAACATGGGTTTTATTGAGTCAAAATTATTCAAACGTTTTATGAACCACGAGCTTATCCCATACTTAGCCGAACGTCTATTTTCACGTATGTTACCCAGCTTCTCACACCGCTTAGAATTCTGGCGAGAAACCATATACCCTAGTGAAGAAGTTCGGGCACAAATAGCAGGTGGTGGCTGTGTAAAATGTAATTTCATCCGCACACGCATCAAACAAATATCCAAAGCCCTATGGTCTTTCACCAAGGAGATATTCTTGGTTGTACGAGCCTAAAAATTAATATTGCTTTTTCAGTTTAATCACATAAAGATATGCAGTGGGATACTCTTGCAAAATCATCAATTAGCCAAGGAGACAAAATGAACAAAGCATTTCACATCATGGCAACAGTGACCATTATGCTTTCGCTTTTTCCCCTTGTCACCCAAAGCACAGCTGAAGAGCCGCCTGCTACACAAGGCTCTTTTAAGGCTTCAGCAGAACGGGGTAAGATGATTTTTGATACCGTATGTTCGCATTGCCATAACACAACATATGAAGAAAGCAGGATTGGTGCACCTGGCTTGCGAGGTGTGCTTGAGCGTCATGATGTAAACTGGTTAAACCATTGGATTAAAAGCCCTGAAATATTTGCAAAAAAAGATGAAACGGCACAAGCACTTATTGGATCTAATCCTTTTGGATTAACAATGCCTACGCTGCCTATCGTCCAAGATGATCGCAACCGCGCAGACATCATTGAATACCTCAAAACACTTAAATAAAACACTTCTTTCTTTTAAAGCACAAAAAATGCATCTTAATAGACCAAGTCGTTTACTTAGCGTGTTTAAGAAAACACACAATATAGAAATTATCCCTTATTATTATGGGTTTAAACAAAAAGAGGCTAGAGAAGATATTTTCTCTAGCCTCTTTCATTTTAACCTATTGAAATTACAGTATAAATGATGCCTATATACTAAAATTTCAACACATTTAGTAGACACCTCTTTTACTAAAACGTAATGGTATCAGGCTTAAAACTCACCTGCTATCAAATCTGTTTTTGCAACCAACGCCAAACCTGCTGGTGTATCTTGCACAGCAAATTGTGGCGTAGGCACGCCTAAGTTTATCTGACCATCTTCTACCTGCGCAAAAGCGCGTGATGAGCGGTATACGCCATAGGCAGCACCAGCAATAATACCAACACCAACACCTTGTGTTACATAATTCCAATTGCTTGTAGGGCTAGTAGATATAAGCATAAGCCCCAAACCAACTAAACCACCCACACCTGCACCATAAAGTGCATCATCCATCACATTGGCAACTTCATAGTCACCTGCAGATGCTTTGGCAGGTACAAATGCAAGTGCTGCAGCGACCAACAATACTTGTAATGTTTTCATATCAAGACTCCAGCTTTCTTTTATTCAATGGCGTGCAGCATAGCCTCGCACG
This sequence comes from Ghiorsea sp., assembly GCA_027059605.1. Taxonomy (GTDB): domain Bacteria; phylum Pseudomonadota; class Zetaproteobacteria; order Mariprofundales; family Mariprofundaceae; genus Ghiorsea. The sequence goes on from JALSZC010000270.1 coordinate 25,651, forward strand.
CTTTTTTTGCATCATCAAAAATCATCATCGTTTTATCCATATAAAACAAATCGTTATCCAAACCAGCATAACCTACAGATAATGAGCGTTTTACAACCAAAACATGCTCTGCTTTGGCTGCTTCCAAAATGGGCATACCATAAATAGGACTTGATGGATCAGTCTTCGCTGCTGGGTTGACCACATCATTTGCGCCAATGACTAAAGCAACATCAGTATCCGAAAATTCTGGGTTAATTTCGTCCATTTCTTCCACAATATCATAAGGCACATCAGCTTCAGCTAACAATACATTCATATGACCCGGCATACGACCAGCTACTGGGTGAATTGCAAACCGAACTTTAACACCTTGTGCCTGCAATACTTCCACCAGCTCTTTGAGTGCATGCTGCGCCCTAGCTACAGCTAAACCATAACCTGGAATAATAATGACACTACGCGCATTTTTAAGCAAAAATGCTGCATCTTCTGCCGAGCCTGATTTCACAGGTCGCTCGCCCACAGCAGCCCCACCAGCAGATGCTGAGCTCGTATCCGAGCCAAAACCACCCAATAATACGTTAAACAATGAACGATTCATCGCTTTACACATAATATAAGAAAGAATCGCACCTGATGAACCCACCAAAGCACCAGCCACAATCAACATATTATTACCCAACGTAAAACCAATACCTGCTGCCGCCCAACCCGAATAAGAGTTCAGCATAGACACAATCACTGGCATATCTGCACCGCCAATGGGAATAATCAGCAACACACCCAACACTAAAGCAATACCCAGCATCAACAAAAATGCAGTCGCTGATTCATTCACGCAAAACACAATGCCTGCACCAATCATAATGACACCTAAAACAAGGTTCAGCATATGTTGCCCTGAAAACGTTACAGGGTTACCTGAAATAAAACCTTTCAGCTTACCAAAAGCAATCAAAGATGCAGTAAACGTAATCGCACCAATAAATGTACCTAAAAACAATTCAATGCGACTGGCGGTGTGCATCACACCCATACTATCAGCGATACCATAAGCAACAGGGTTTAAAAACGCAGATACGGCAATCAATACGGCCGCAAGACCAACCAAGGCATGCATAAAAGCAACCGTTTCAGGCATGCCTGTCATTGGCACTTTTCTAGCCGCCGTGCCACCAATGATAGCACCAATACCAATAGCCACAGCAATCCATGTATAATTTTCAATACCATCAAGCTGCAACGTCACAAACACAGCAATACCCATACCTAGCATACCAAACATATTGCCGCGGCGAGATGATTCAGGAGAAGACAAACCTTTAAGTGCTAAAATCACTAAGACAGAAGCTACCAAGTAAGCCAATTCAGTCATATTTGCTGATAACATATTATCCCCTTACCCACGCTTCTTAAACATAGCGAGCATACGCTGCGTCACCATAAAACCACCAAAAATATTCACCGATGCCAAACCCACAGCAATCAAACCAAGTACAGTTGCCAAGTTCATTTCCACAGGTCCTGAGGCAATAATTGCACCCACAATCACAATACTAGATAATGCGTTGGTCACGCTCATCAATGGCGTGTGTAAAGCAGGTGTCACATTCCATACCACATGATAACCCACAAAAACTGCCAAAATAAACACCGTAAACGACATGACAATGGGGTCAGCCGTAGTGCTTCCCGCTGCCGTAGCATCATTCATCATGGCAGCATGTGCTGCTAAATCACAGTTTCCAGAACTACACATTATGCATCCCCTTTCAACAAATCAGGTTTAAGAAATTCACCATCCATACACAACAAAGCACCTTGAATAATATCGTCTTCACGGTCGATATTTAATTCGCCCGACTCTTTATCCAACATCAAACCCATAAAATTCAGCATATTCTTAGCATACAATGTACTCGCATCCGTAGCTAAAGTTGCTGCAATATTACTTACACCCACAAAGGTAATGCCATCTTTGGTATAGACTTCATCTTTTTTGGATAATGGGCAGTTACCACCAGCTTCCACCGCCATATCCACAATCACTGCACCTTGTTTCATCTTGGCGACAGTTTCTTTAGTGACCAACACAGGAGCAGGTCGCCCTGGAATCAAAGCTGTAGTGATAATAATATCTGCCTTTGCGGCATGTTCAGCTATGAGTTCAGCTTGTTTTTGCTTATATTCATCTGACATTTCTTTGGCATAACCGCCTTCATCTTCAGCATCTTCATCTTGTGGCACTTCCACAAACTTTGCACCCAAACTTTCTACTTGTTCTTTGGCTGCCACACGAACATCAAAGGCTTCTACCATAGCACCCAAACGACGTGCTGTAGCAATCGCTTGCAGCCCAGCCACACCTGCACCCATGATAAGCACCTTAGCTGATTGCACTGTGCCTGCTGCTGTCATCAACATAGGCATAAACTTTTGATAGTGTTCTAAGGCTAAAAGCACGGCTTTATAACCTGCAATATTCGCCTGTGATGAAAGCACATCCATACTTTGCGCTCGAGAAGTGCGCGGAATCATTTCCATGCAAAAAGATGTTAAACCTTGTTTATTATAATCGGCAAGCAAAGGGTTGGTGAATGGCGCATGCAATGATGCAACAACCGTGCCTTGCGCAAGCATATTGCTTTCTTCTTGGTTTAAAGGCTGCACTTTTAATACAATATTCGCACCAGATACTGTTGCCTTAAAGTCATCAGCCAAGCTTGCGCCTGCTTCTTCGTAGGCAGCATCATTAAAATATGCAGCCGTACCCGCACCACGTTGTACGACAACATCACAACCCAAATTGATATATTTTTTAACCGTTTCTGGTGTTGCTGCAACACGGGTTTCATGTGCAGCCGTTTCAGCAGGAATTGCTATGCGAGCCATGGTTTGTATCTCCCTTCAAAATCCAAGCTGCGAAACTTTAGATGATGTGTCTGATTTTACAAATATTAAAAGTAAATTGCGACATAATACACCCCTAAAAAAAATATAAAGTGACATCCCTTAAAAACAGCCAATAATTTGACCATGTTTATTTCTAGCGGTGACACCTTGTTAACAGCCTTATTTACTATTGGTTTCTTCCAATATTTATGGCTATCTGTAGTTTTTGTACGCAAAGGTTTTGCCCCATCCACCATACGATTAGCCATGCTTCCCTTATTGTCTATTTGGGTGCTTATGTGGCCTGCATACGACAACACTTACATGCCATTTTACACTTTAACTCTATTTTTTATACCCATCACCTATGCAAAAGTGAGCACACAACCTTTTGCTCGTCACCTCAAACTTTGCTGGCATAGCTTACCACCAAAAACTCAACAGCCTGCCCCTTGGCTTATGCTTATCATCACGCTTGGTATTTGTGCTCAGCTTTTTGCCTTAGCTCCCGAGCTTGGTTTTGGACTAACATTAAGCTTTACGCTTGCTTGGCATATCGCAAACATCATTGATAACTTGGGCAAAGGCTCCCGACTTGGGTTAATCAAAAACCCGCAACAAACATTGGCTGCTCACCTTGTTTTTGTTTTAACTACAAGTTTGATTTGCGCATGGGCTTTACAACTATATCATGGTATCCCTTGGCATCAGTTTTTGATTACCACTTTTATTGTTGGCTTGTTGGGCTCGATTATTCGTGCCTTGGTTGCCACAGGTTGGAATATGCCACTTACTTTCTTAAGTATGGGTTTTGCATTGTGGCTACTATAACTCATCATACATAGGATCATAAACATGGACTCTCTTTTATTACAACGTTTTATCGATGATGCACTTGCCGAAGATATGGCATTTACCGATTTAACAGCCCAAGCCACCATCAGCCAAACACAGCAGGGCAAGGCAACTATTATCGCCAAAGCTGATGGTGTATTATCAGGCTGTGATATTGCCCAGCAAG
>JALSZC010000271.1 GCA_027059605.1 Ghiorsea sp.
TGCATGGCGACGGCAATGTGAAAGGGCCCTGAATCATGCCCAATCAACAACTTTGACTGCCCAATCACCGCTGCCATGGTTCCCAAATTGGTTTGCCCCACCAAACTCACAGCTTGTGGCACAGCCTGAAGCAAAACTTCAGCAGCATCGGCTTCGCTGTCCACGCCAATCAATACGGGCGTAATCCCATCTGCCAGCAAACGTTTCGCCAAATCAATAAAACATGCAACATCCCACATTTTATTTTCCATGGACAAACGCCTGCCCCCCATATGCAAACATACGCGCATATCAGGTACATCTTCTAACAGTGCTTGCGCTTGTGCCAGCTCTTGCTCATCCATAGGAAACGATAATTGTGTATCGCACTCAACATCTATTTTTGCTAATAATTGCTGGTATGTGGTGGTGTAATGTTGTGTTGTAACCACGCTAGATGGCAGCCATGCGTCTAATACCGAGCCTTGCAACGCATCAGGCGAAAAACCAAGTGCAAATCGTGGCTTAAGTTGTGCCAGCACTAACCATTCCACAGCCCACCAATCCAACTGTCGGGGATGGTGCAGGTTGACCAATAAATCCACATCCTGTTTTTTCATCTCTGCCATAATATGCAACAGTTGATTACGGGAATCAGGCTTTCGCAAGCTCCGTAAATCAAAATCATATATTTTGAACGCATCAATACCTTGCACCTGTGGCAAACGCTTTAGAAAAGCTGCAAAATCAGGATATGAACACCAAATATAAATATTAGCATTCGGATATTTCTTATGCAAGGCATGCAAGACAGGTGTTGCCAACAACATGTCACCCACACCACCAAACTGCCACACTGCAATATTTTTGACCGCATCGGGTAATGATTGCGGTTGATGTTTGTTCGCCACTTTTTGCATGGCTCGGTGCAAAAAAAATCGTTTTATGCCTTCAAACATCTTGTGCTCGCTCTTGCCACCAAGCGACAAACTTCTGCTCAATTTTCACCCAGTCTGCTGCATGTTTAGCCGCTTGCTTGGCATGTTCAGCAAACTTCTCTCGCAGTTCAGGCTGCACAATCAACGTGTGTAATGCTTCACTTAACCCTTGCACATCACCTGCCTGCACCAACAAACCACTTTCTTCATGCCTCACCACTTCAGGAATTGCCCCTGCCGTTGTTGAAACCACAGGCAATCCCAAGCTCATCGCCTCCAAAAATACAATGCCGTATCCTTCCCAATACGATGGCAATACAAATACATCAGCCAAGGCATACAATGCTTGAAGCTGCGCATTTTCCACGCGCCCATACATCTTGACCTTATCGGACAAACCTTGTTTTTCTATCAAAGCTTGGGCTTGCTGCCATGTTGCAGGCTCTGCCGAAGCACCACCCACCACATGTAAAAAAAAGTCGTCTCCAGAAAGCTTTGCAACAGCTTTTAATACATCCAAAATACCCTTGGCTTTGGTAATATGACCAACAAACAAGAGTTGTACTGTGCCACGGTTTTGCTGCTGTCTTGGCAAGGCTGTGGGTCGCTCAAAACCTGGTGGAATCACATCAATCGGCGTGCTCTGCTTGGGTGATTGTGCTAAATATTGGATAATTTGCCGCTTGCTACTTTGGCTTACGGTTAATATGTGTGATGCAGCCTGAATCAATGCCTTCTCCGCAGCTTGAACATGATAATCTTGCTCCAATTCACCACGCAAATGGTGCACCATCAATACAATATGGCGTGAGGTATGTTTTGCCCAAAATTGGAGGTACGGTGCTGCCCAAACATCGACCAACACATCACCCGAAGTTTGCCAAAGCTTCAGCGTCAGACGAAGGCTTCGCCATATATGTGCCGTGCGCCATAATATGGGTAATCGTAACAAGGTATCACTGATACTATCCGACCATATAATTTGCTGCACCTGTAAACCAGCCGTTGTTGCCGCTGCAATCAACCGTGCGTCATACTGCTCGCCACCAGT
>JALSZC010000272.1 GCA_027059605.1 Ghiorsea sp.
CATCAAAGCTTAGCTTTTCAACATGTCCATTTTTGAAATATTCACGCCCACGTTTTAAATATGCATCATCAAGGTTGTCTTCTGCCAATGCCTGCGTGATTTCTACTGTCATGGTTGCCCCAGTTTTTTTATGATGTCGAATAAAGAGCAGGGCATTCTCATGAAGAACGTACAGGATGCAACTGCTAAAATAATGCTTGCTTTATGTTGGATAAAATGATGTTAAATGAAGCTGGGCATTTGCTAAATTTTTAAAGGGTTATGTTATAAGACAGCTTGCTGATGTACTTCTAACCAAGAAGCTAGATTCATGTTCTTTTTGGTTAAAATATCACTTCGGACAGTGTTATCTATTTGTAATCGAAGCAGAGCAAAAGAGCCATGTTGCTTTAAGGCACTGGTGTTTTGTGTGGCCAAGCTTAACCCATTATCACTGGCTTTTTGGAACCACATTTCAGCAATATCTTTATCGGCTTTAGTACCTCGCCCCTCGGCATACATATACCCCATGGCATTTTGGGCAGGTGCAAAGTTTAAGTCAGCAGCTTTTTTATACCAAAACAAAGCTTTTTTATCACTTTGTTGGATGCCAGAACCTGTTCGATACTGGGTAGCAAGGTTAAACATGGCTTTAATATTCCCTGCAGAAGCTGCTTTTTTGAACCATTGCACAGCAGTTTTGGGTGAATATTTTACCCCTTGTCCTTCTAGGAATAAACTTGCATATATGTTTTGCGCATCCGTGTCTCCTTGTTTCGCAAGTTGATGGAAATAATCAGCAGCTTTTTTATAGTCTCGGTCTATACCCCTACCATTGTAATACAATACGCCTAAATTGTAGGAAGCATTATGCTCACCAAGTTTGGCAGCTTGTTCATACCAATATACAGCCTCTTTTTCACTTCGTCCTACCCCCCTACCCAAATTGTAGAAAAGACCAAGCATCATCTTTGCCTTAATACTCCCGTTTTTTGCTGCTTGTTTCCACCAACGGACGGCAGCATCATCATCAGGTGTTATCATATCTCCACGAGCATAAATAAGGCCAAGGTTAAACTGGGCTTTGACATCTTTTGATGCTGCCTTGTTTAACCAAGACACAGCTTTTTTTATGTTTTGCTTCTGTAAAATGAGTTTCACTGCATAGTCATTTTGTGATTCAGTAACACCGCCACGTGCGGCTTGTTCTAACCATGTTTGGTAATGAAAGTTTGTTTGCGGGAGGCCAAGTTGCCCTTGATGAAGGGCGATAGCTAAGTTGTACATGACTTTAGGTTGTTTGGTTTGACTGCCATGATAAAGCCAGCGCCATGCTTGACTTACCTTTTGTGGGTCAGTGATATGTTGTTGTGCCATTAATGCAGCAGCCATATAACCTGCTTTGACATGACCGTTGCTTGCAGCTTTTTGCAACCAATATAAAGCTTGGTTTTCTTGTGTTTGGGCGAGTGTTCGACCCAAATCATACTGGGCATCAATGTAACCTTTACTTGCTGCTTTACGTAGCCATGTTAAAGCCAAGTTTTCATCTTGTTCAACAGCTAGACCTTGCTGGTACATAAGTGCAAGCATGTGTTGAGATGGGTAGTCACCTTGGTTGGCGAGATCTTCTACTTCTTGAACAATACTGCTTACAATGTTATCGGCATCAGGTACATGTTTGTTTGCTGCTTGAAGTGCCCATTTTAAGGCTTGTTCTAAATCTTTATCCATACCCAAGCCTGAGAAATATAGTTTTGCAACTTTAAGCATAGCTTCGGGGTATGCATGTTGTGCTGCTTTTTGATACCATGTTGCAGCTTCTTTGATAGATGTTCTTTTTGTGCCACGCCCAAATTCCAGAGCAACTGCATATTCGTATTCAGCTTGTGGCAGACCTTGTTTTGCAGCTTTAGACAACCAAGTTGCGGCAGCTACTTCATCTTTATCCACACCTTGTCCAGCTTGATACATTTCAGATAGGCGGAGCTGTGCCTTGGCAATACCTTGCTTGGCAGCGTTTTCATACCATTTGAATGCATCATCAAAGCGTTTTTCTTGGTAGGCGAAGTTACCCAGTTGCATCATGTCTGAATTGGAGGACTTCTGTATATCACTAGACCCTGTAAAATAAAGACCTGCACCAGCAAAGCCTGCAATAAAGAGTAATGATAGAAGAACTTTCATAGACTAAGTTTACTCTACTGTAACCGATTTGGCTAGATTGCGAGGCTGATCTACATCGGTACCCTTAAACCGCGCTACATTGTAAGCCAAATATTGTAAAGGAATTGAAGCTAATAAAGGTGCACTAAAAAAATCTCCCTCAGGAATATGAATAATGGCATCTACATTGGTGGGGCATTCTTTCTCGGGTATATCCGTAATCAAAATAACCTTTGCACCACGGGCTTGGACTTCATGTAAATTGGAAATCACTTTGTCCAAGTGATATTGCCGCAAAGCTAAGACAATGACGGGTAGGTTTTCATCAATGAGAGCGATTGGCCCGTGTTTCATTTCCCCTGCGGGATAACCTTCCGCATGTAAATAAGAAATTTCTTTGAGTTTTAATGCACCTTCAAGTGCCAAGGGATAACAAGGCCCGCGACCTAAGAATAATGCACCATGTGATTGTGAGAAAAGTGGTGTGAGTTCGTCAAATATGGGAGTGTTTTTTAATAAAGCTTCAACACCTTGACTAGCATCAAACAAATATTGGATATGTTTGGAGGTCTCTTCAGGGGGCATTGCGCTGGCATTGCAGGCAAGTTTAAGTGAAAATAATGCCAGTGCTAACAATTGAGCGGTATATGCTTTGGTGGATGCGACACCAATTTCAGGGCCTGCATAAAGTTCGATGACACCATCTGATTCGCGCACCATGGATGATGAAGCCACATTACAAAAGACCAAGGTTTTGTTTTGTGGTGTTTGCCGTTTGAATAAACGCAATGCTTCTAAAGTATCCGCTGTTTCCCCTGATTGGGATAGGGTGATAAACCAAGTGTTCTCACCAATCACGGGGTCACGGTAACGAAATTCGGATGCTACATCGACTTCTACGGGTATTTTTAGGTATCGCTCTAACCAATATCGTGCAGTAAGGGCTGCATGGTAGGATGTGCCGCAAGCCACCATAATGATACGAGATGGAAGTGAGTTGTTTTCAATAAATGCAGCTTGAGGGAAATGAATATGTTGTTTGTCTGGGGCATAGGCATTGAGCATATCAAGAAAAACACGAGGTTGTTCATGAATTTCCTTAAGCATGTAATGGGCATACGGGCCTTTTTCCGTGGCAGCAACCATTTCAGGCATAGGTTCCCATTGAATAGCAGCTTGGCTGCCATCCTCATTGAAGATATGAATGTGTTCTAAGTCTGACCAACCCCATTGTCCTTCTTGAAGATAAATCACATGGCTGGCAACAGTGCCAACAGCCAGTGCATCGGATGCAACAAAAATACCAGCTTCACCCTTGGCTAATAGTAAAGGGCTGCCTCGCCGTGCAAACCAAAGTTTGTGTTCATTGGCTTGAATCCCCGCAATAGCAAAAGCACCTTGGAGTTGGTTTAAAGTATTGTAAAAAGCGGTTTCAGGGTCATTGTTTTTTGTATGCTCTTGTTGCCAAAGCCAAGGGATGGTTTCGCTGTCGGTATCCGAATCAAATGTTGCGCCTGCCGCAGATAAAGCTTCACGCAGTTGTTTATGATTCTCAATGATGCCATTGTGAACAATCGCGATACTTTCGGTTTGGTGTGGGTGCGCATTGCGTACTTCAGGTACACCATGGGTTGCCCACCTAGTATGACCGATGCCCAAGTTTCCTATCAGTGGCGATTGTTCGAGCAAGTGTTCAAGGTTGATAAGCTTACCCTTAGCTTTGCGGGTATGTAAGTGTTGTTCATGTTGGATACAAATGCCCGCACTATCATAACCACGGTATTCCATGCTTTGAAGTGATTGAAGCAGGATATTTTGTATATTGTTCAGCCCTACTGCACCAATAATACCGCACATTTATGCATCACCTTTTTTGGGGCGAACCCAGTTTTGTACATGTCTTTGTTCAGGACGAGCCGATAGGGTAAGACCATCTTGTTTAACTTGTCGGGTAATAATGCTTCCAGCCCCAATGGTGGCACCAGAACCAACTTCTACAGGCGCAACCAGTTTGGTATCTGAGCCAACAAATACATTATCACCAATGGTTGTTTGATGTTTGTTGGCACCATCGTAGTTGCAAGTGATAGTTCCAGCACCGATGTTACAATTTTCACCCATCAAGGTATCACCAATATAGCTTAGATGGTTGACCTTACTACCTTGTCCAATCACAGCTTTTTTGGTTTCGACAAAATTACCAATTTTTACGTTGTCATCCAGTTGTGTACCTGGGCGTAGTCGTGCAAATGGACCAATCATAGCTTGATCGCCAACACTGGTTTCTTCTAGGTGAGAAAATGCTTCAATGGTAATATTATCTGCCAACCAACTGTTTTGTAAGACAGCATAAGGCCCCACGGTGCAACCATCACCCAAATGGGTAGAACCAAGTAATTGTGTTCCCGCTTTGATGGTGCAGTCAATGCCAATATTTACCGATGCTTCAATGCGAACAGTGTCCGCTTGTTGTATAGTGACCCCTTTTTTTTGCCATTCGTGTGTAATGCGTTGTTGCATAATCTTTTCAGCTTGAGCAAGTTGAATGCGGTCATTTATGCCTAATATTTCACTAGTATCATGCATAATCACAGCTTGCACAGCAGCAGATCTGGCCAGTGCCAAAGGTAAAATATCGGGCAAATAATATTCTTGTTGTGCATTATTGTTTTCGACACTATGTAAACATTGGAAGAGTAGGGTGCGGTTGACGCAAAAAATACCACTGCTGACTTCATGGATTTTGCGTTGTGCATCATTGGTATCTTTTTCTTCAACAATGCCTTGTACTTTATCATTGATGTCACGAATGATTCTTCCATAACCTGTTGGGTTGTCCACAATAGCAGAGAGCACAGATACGCCCGCATCACTATCTTGGTGTTGTTTAACCAATGCTGCTAAAGTTTCTGAGGTAAGTAAAGGGGTATCACCGCAGACAATAAGAACTGTATCTGCTGTTGTTGGTACGGATTGCGTTTGTAATACGGCATGACCCGTACCCAGTTGTTCTTTTTGTTCTACCCAATGTAAGTTTTCAGGTTTACCGATGTGTTTTTTGACTTCTTCTATGCCGTGACCTGCAACAAGACAAACGGACTCAGGTTGTAAGTCTTCAACCGTATGCAAAACGTGTGACAACATGCTTTTGCCTAAAACATCATGCAATACTTTGGGTTTGCTTGATGCCATGCGTGTGCCTTTGCCTGCGGCAAGAATAATAACTTGTAAACTTGAAAAATGATGCAGCATGTATGCTTCCCCAATATGCGTTTTTAATACGAATATTGAAAGCTTAGCTTACATTTTTATCAAGTCTAGCTGTGATTTTGTACGGTTGGTGGAATAGTGTGTCCTGCAGCTTGCATAGCGATGGCTTCTGGGAAGTTTTGATAATGTTGTCTAACCACTTGTGCTAGTTTCTGCTTGACGCTTTCGTCAACCAAAGCAGGGGATGTTGTTGGCAATGCATCAATAAGCCCTTGCAATAGTTTTTCTTGTGGTGCTGTCATCTTATTGACCCAAGATTGCAACAAGTCTCGATCAACATATGCAGGTAGCGAACCCATAATACCAACATCATTTTGATTGTGTACGAGTAGTCCTGTAGTAGTTCCCCTATCTAAGGTAAGCACTTGGAAGAAATAAAGCGTATGGTAAGCTAGCTGTGCATCTTTCTCCTTTGTTGTGGCTTGGTTTGCATGTTGTAAGCTGTGTTCTAAAATATTGATGTAGGTATCAATGGCTGCTTCACCAACACTTTGTGCTAAAGCAAAGTCTTTTTCATTATCCCCAGAGTTGTATTCTTCCAAATAGAAGTGAGCAATACCACGATGGCGTTCAAGTACAGGGATATAAAAGTAAGTGTCACCTTGTTGCTTAGCTGTTGTAAACTGTTCGGGTGCAGCTTGTTCTAAGGCGTTAAGAAAAGTTTGTTTATCTTCAAGGTTATCGTTGGAAGGATTAAGGTCTGCCATGATGCGCCAATAGCCTTGCCCCGATTTCATTTCTGTCCAACTGATATGAATATGCACGGATGGGGAAGTCGGGTTATTGGGATGAATAATGGTTGAAATAGCAGTAGCAGAGCCAAGCTTTTTGTCGGGGTTATCATCGTAATGCACTTGCGACACATTGACTGAACCACGCCCAATCATGACACCATCTGCGGTTTCATAACGAATACCTCCGCCATGAGTGCCTTCATCTCTTAACCACTCTACAGGTTTGAACTTTTGAGAAAGTCCTAGTTTATCAGATATTTTTTCTAAGCCTTGGACAAAGCGTTGTTGTAGTGATGACACCAGCTTTTCAGCTTGTTTTGCTTGTGTCGATGCGGCATAAGTACGTTTCATGATTGATATAAACTCGCTTGCTGTTGATTTTTGTATATGGCTGAACTATGGTCTCTATGGTGGATGGGTTCAATCACATATTTTCTTTAATGGTATTTTGGAGGGTTTTATGAAGAAGTTTCTATTGCTAACGCTAGGGTGTTTTTCTCTGTTATTATCGGCTTGTGGTACAGAAGATGGTGGCCCTGCCACCATTAGTACAGTTGCACCACCTGCGCCAAGCTCGGTAATGGAGGCATTATTTGAGCCATCAAGCGACCCTGCCGTGCCTAGTATTGTACCTGCACCTAACAATGCTGCATTTGCAGGCTCTACGGATGGTACACTGAACTTAAAAGATGCGTATGGTAACCCTTATACGGATATTTCTTTGCCTCAAGGCGCAATGAATGCTTTGGACGGCTTTTCAACCGTTGCACCGATGACGACCAGTTTTGCGGAAGCTTTAGATTCAGCTTCGATTGCTGCTGCAGTCCATGTTTATGATGGTTCTACAGGTGCAGAGCTCTCATTTGGGCAAGATTACGTGGCAATACCTAATCCCACTGATGCTAAAATACTTGTGATTAAACCGATTAAACCATTAAAAGGTGCAACGAACTATTTGGTAGTTGTTACCAGTGACTTACAATCAGCAACAGGCAAGCCTGCAGCAGCCTCTAAAATTTTTACGTTGATGAAAAGCCCTGTGCCGCTGGCTAATACAGCGGGTGTAAGTCAGATTCCAGGTGTGCCCGATGCGAATGCAGTTGCTTTGGAAGGCTTGCGTCAAACCGTAAAACCAGCTTTGGATGTGGCGCAAGCTCATGGCATTACCAAAGATAAAGTTGCAGTAGCTTGGTCCTTTAAAACGCAAACCCTTGGTAAGGTACTAAAAGCGATTCAAGCTGCTAGTGCTGCCGACCCTTATGCAAGCAGTGCTACAAACCTTGGTGCAGCAGCAACAGCTATACCTGCTGCAACTTTTGCTGCAGGTGTGGGGTTGCCCATATCTGCTTATTCTAACTTGGGCTCGGTTGTAACAGGGGCTGTGCAGTTGCCTTATTATTTAGATGAATACAGTGCAGCAAATCCTAATCCACTTGCTCCAACTTTATCTGTATTTCAAATGGATGCGGCTACAGGTTTGCCCGTGGTGAAGTCTGTGCAGAATGTAAACTACTTGCTTACTATTCCTAACACAGCGGGCCCTTGGAAAGTTGCCATTTTTCAACATGGATTTACTGTGGATAAGACAGCGATATTTGGTATAGCCAATACGCTTGCAAGTGCTGGCTA
>JALSZC010000273.1 GCA_027059605.1 Ghiorsea sp.
GTGGTATGCACTTGATGTTTTTTGCCAGAAAGCTTTTGAATCATTTGCTTTGCCTGCTGTATATCCTCAGGCTGCCCCAATACTTCATCGCCAATAGCCACCAAGGTATCTGCTGCAATCACAGGCACTTGCAGCTCGTTTTTTTGTAACACACAAGCCTTTGCCTTATCCATACAAAGCCTAGATGTCATACTTTGCACATCTTCCCCTTGTTTGGGGCTTTCATCAATATGGCTAGGGCGCACATCAATTGAAAAACCCGCAGCTTGTAACAAAAACAAACGTCGTGGTGATTGTGATGCTAAAATGATTTTCATAAGCGCAATATTAAACAGATTATCACTATTGTGATAGTGACATCAAAGAACTGCCACATAAAACATCTACAATAGCATATTTTCTTATCCCAAATTTTCAAACCAAACATGGATACCTTTCTAGCTTTGTACTTGCATCCCTAAAAAAAGTAGCTAGCAATCTACTTCCGATAATTCCTGAGGAGGAGACAAAATGAAAAAAGTATTAATGATTGCTGCAACATCTGCATTCTTAGTAAGCGGTTTCGCAGCAACTGAAGCAGTTGCTGGTGCTGAAAAGAAATGTAAAGCATGTCATAATTTTAGCGCAAAAGGCAAAGTTGGCCCTGGTCTTTTGGGAGTTTTTGGTCGTGATGCAGGTACTGCCGACTTTAAAAAATACAGTAAAGCACTAAAAGCTGGTGGCTGGAAATGGGATGAAGAACATCTTCGCGCTTGGATTTGCAACTCTAAAAAAGCTGTCAAAGAATTCACTGGTGACGCAAAAGCAAAAACAAAAATGCCTCCACAAAAAATGTGTGGTGATAAAGGTGATGAAGTCATCGCTTTCTTGAAAAACCTTAAGTAAGCTTTCAATCTTCTATCAAAGGGCAGCCACTGGGTTGCCCTTTTTTGTGTGCCTCTTCTTATACGTATTTTACAATTCTTTTATTTCAGTTGAAGGGGCAAACCCGCTGCCACAAAAAATACTTGGTCTGCAACCTTAGCCACAGCTTGATTCAATCTACCTTGTGCGTCACAAAAACTACGCCCAAGCTTAGTCTCTGCCACTAGCCCCATACCCACCTCATTGGATACCAACACAATATCTCCTGAATAATCAGCTAAAGCTTCACACAGTTGGTCTGTCTCATCTGCCACATCTTTTTTTGCAAACATCACATTGCTCAACCAAAGTGTTAAACAATCCACCAACACAAGTTTATCCTCATGCTTTGCACTATGTAATATACTTATCAAAGACAACTCTTCTTCCAGCAACGCCCAATGTTCAGGACGTTGCTTTTCATGCTGTGAAATACGCAGTTGCCACTCCTTATCATCGGGAAAACGTGGGGCAGTCGCCACATATACCACCCCTTTACCACTTGCTTGTGCCAAAGCTTCTGCATGTTGTGACTTGCCACTGCGAGCACCACCCAAGATTAATGTTTTCATGATTCGGGATACATATTTTCTGCCAAAACATGGGCTAAATCTTCTCTGCTGCGCCAGCCCTCTTGCTCTAGCATGGGTTTTTCATAAAAGTCATGTACAGGCCCCAAGCATAATAAAGCAATAGGTTTGGCTGTATCAGGGCATTGTAAAAGGTCGGCAACATCTTGAGGATTAAAAAATGATACCCAGCCCATGCCTAAGTTTTCTGCTCTTGCAGCCAACCACATATTTTGAATGGCACAAGATGTAGAGCATAATGCCATTTCTTCAGGCATGGTTCGCCGCCCAAAAATTGTACCATCATCAGGTGCAAGTACCACGGCAATCAGCTCTGCACACTCACGCATACCTTCGACTTTTAAGCGCATAAATTCTGCTTTGCGCTCATCCATCATGTCTGCTGTTTTATCTTTTTCCTGAGTTACAAGATCAATCAATTTTAAGCGCATATCATCCGATGTAATGCGCACAAATCGCCA
>JALSZC010000274.1 GCA_027059605.1 Ghiorsea sp.
CCACCCGTTGCTAGAATCACATGTTTGGCAGCAATGCTAAATACGTCACCTTCTTCGGGTAAAATATAAGCACCCAAACATTGGTTTTTTTGATTAAAAATGCCCAGTTTATGGGTGGTGATTAAATCCACCACCATATGCCGCTGTAAGCATTGGATATTACTATTGTTTTGCACATGTTTAAGTAAAGTTTCGCCAATGGCTTTGCCCGTAGAATCTTGCACATGGGCAATGCGGCGGTGCGAATGTCCACCTTCACGGGTTAAGTGGAGTTCGCCATTTTCAGTATCAAAAGGTGTACCCAAGTGTAATAATTCTTCGACCATATCATGCCCACGATTCACCATTTCACTAACCACATCAGCATGACAAAGCCCTGCGCCTGCTTTGATGGTATCTTCAATATGACTTTCTATGGTGTCTTCCTTGGTGATAAATCCTGCAATGCCACCTTGGGCCTGAAAGGTATTGGAATCAGGAAAATCCGCTTTATTGACCAAACAAACTTTACCGTGGTCTGCCAAGCGGTGGGCAGCCATCAGCCCCGCCGCACCACTACCGATAATCAGGTAATCGCACTGGATATTTGTCGTTTGGGATGGGTTAGTATTGGATGGCATGGGCGGAGCATAAACGTGAAACCAGGGGATTTCACCTGAAAAGTAGAAGTTTACAGGATGTGGAGGGGTGATTAAGGTTTCAAAATGAAGGAAGTTCTTGGTATGATAGCAGTAGCCATCACATGGATTGCCTTTCTGCCCTATATCCGCTCCATACAACATGGTGAAACCAAGCCGCATGTTTTTTCATGGGTGATTTGGGGTTTAAGCACTTTTATCGTGTTTCTTGGTCAAGTGGCAGATGGTGGCGGGGCAGGCGCATGGGCGATTGGTGTATCAGGCATCATCACCACCTATGTGGCATGGCTTGCCTATCAGAAAAAGGCTGATATTCAGATTACCTCAACCGATTGGATATTTCTTGCGCTTGCTTTATCTGCCTTGCCTTTATGGTATATCCATGATGATCCATTATGGACGGTGGTGATTTTAACCGGCATTGATGCCTTGGGCTTTGGCTCGACTTTTCGCAAGTCATATCACAAGCCTTTTGATGAGCAGCTTGGCTTTTATGTGCTGATGACCACGCGCAATGCAATATCTATCGCGGCACTCGCGCATTATTCAGTCACCACCGTGATTTTTCCAGCGCTTACGGGTTTTTTAAGTTTGCTGTTTATTTTGATGTTGCTTGTGCGGCGCAAGCAAGTGGGGCATGGTTAGCTGGTGTTACGAAATATTTGGTTATTCATCTTTTTTACTGTGCTGATTTGGTCAGGCATCAACCCCAAAGACTATTTCACTTGGTTTTTAGAGGTCGTGCCTGCCTTGATTGGTTTCGCCGTGATGGCGCGGACATATAAAACCTTTACTCTCACGCCTTTGGTGTACGCGCTTATCCTCGTTCATTGCATTATTCTTATGGTCGGTGGTCATTATACCTATGCTGAAGTGCCATTGTTTGACTGGTTGGCAGAGGTGATGGACTGGCAGCGCAATAACTACGACAAAGTCGGGCATTTTGCCCAAGGATTTGTGCCTGTGATGGTGGCAAGAGAGATTGTGATTCGCAAAGGTATTATTCCATTTCCTGCATGGCGAAACTTCTTTATCGTCTGCTTTTGTTTGGCATTTAGCGCATTTTACGAACTCATCGAATGGTGGGTAGCTATTGCTTCGGGAGAAGGAGCGGAAGCCTTCTTAGGCACACAAGGTTATATATGGGATACCCAATCGGATATGGGCTTTGCATTGTTTGGCGCAATTATGGGTTTGATACTTTTAAGCCGCCTGCATGATAAGCAGCTAAAAGCACTTTAGTATTACCTCACACGTCATACCGAACTTGATTCGGTATCCACTTAGAGGAGGGTTAAATAAGT
>JALSZC010000275.1 GCA_027059605.1 Ghiorsea sp.
ATATTTTGACCATTGGTCAATATTTACGCCCAAGTGAAGCCCATCATCCTGTCATGAAATACTGGACACCTGAAGAATTTGACGATTTGAAATATATCGCTGAGAAAAAAGGCTTTGGCATGGTGGCTTCAGGTCCTCTTGTGCGTTCGTCTTTTCATGCTGATGAAGTGTTTCAAGCTTTAAAACTATCTAAAAGCTGAGGCTTCATATCGGAAGACTTAGTGTGAAATGTTAATATTCCTTAGTTCTAATCTTTTGCTGAATAAAGAGCTTAACTTCATGTTCGATGTCAAAAGTATTCTTATCAAATATACTTGTGACATCATCACAGCTAGGGCAAATAAAAACGATTTTAGGTTGGGTACGGTATGCCCCAACATCATTAGGTATTGTTTGGCACTGACATTTTACGCAACAAGGATACAAGTCGCTCACCCTACCTAAAGAATCGTACGTCCAGTGCCACTCTACACCTTGAAATATATCCGATGTATACCTTTGTTTGCTATCACCCAAAAGTCTAACAACCAATATTATAACTACCAAAAACACGCAGATAGCCATGATTGTCAACAACCAGTTTGGGGTTTCAGTCAAACCAAAGAACCATGTCACAAGAGAACTTACTTTTGATATAATATAAGTAGTCCACTTATCTGGACTGATGTAATACGCTAATAGAGCAAGTATCCCTGTTGCAATCACTTTACTCCAAACAGGGTCACTCCAAATATTTTTAAAAATCTTCAAATCAGGTTGTCCGATTAATTCTTAACTTTCTGATAGGTTGAGAGCCTTCTAACAGTACGACTGCTTGAGCAGCTATACCTTCGCCACGCCCTGTAAACCCAAGTTTTTCAGTCGTGGTGGCTTTGATATTGATTGCGGTGACATCCAACTTTAATACCTCTGCCAATCGCACACGCATAGGTTCAATATATTGGGCAAGCTTTGGTTTTTGTGCAATCACTGTGGCATCAATATTGCCAATACTATAACCCAAATCCTGAATACTCTGATTCACCTTCGCCAATAAAATTGTGCTATCCACGCCTTCTAAATCAGGGTCGGTATCGGGAAAATGATGCCCAATATCACCCAAACATGCCGCACCCAAAAGAGCATCACATAACGCATGAATCAACACATCGGCATCGGAATGTCCTGCAAGCCCCAAATGATATGGAATATCTACACCACCAAGGATAAGTTTACGGTTTTCTGCAAATGCATGCACATCAAAGCCCTGCCCCACGCGTATATTCATGATGACACTCCTTGCAAATGCTCCTGTAACCACAACATATCTTGCTTTGTGGTCACTTTTCGATTGTTCACATCACCTTGACTAATATAAACATCAAAACCCGCTGCTTCTAACACCGATGCATCATCAGTGTGTAAATGCAACCTATCTTTTTCTTTCGCTAAGGCTGATTCAAACCATGCTCGCCTTGCAACTTGCGGGGTTTGCACAGCCACCAAAGCGTTTCTATCAGGAGTTTCCAATACTTTCCCATTCGCATCAATGCGTTTAATGGTATCATGTACAGGCAACCCAGGAACAGCAGCACCATACTTGTCGGCTACTTGCAACACATCATCCAATAAAGTTTGCGAAGGTAAAGCGCGGGCAGCATCATGAACTGCCACCATATCAATATCATCGGGTAATGCAGCAAGACCGCGCTGCATAGATATAGAACGCTCAGCACCTCCAACAACAGGCTCAAGCAAAGAAAAATCCCAATCATATCCTGCAACTGCATCGCGATACCATAAATCTCTATCTCCAATCACAGGCAGCACCACTGCAATATGCTTGGATTGATTTAAACTTTCTAAGGTATGAATAATTAGAGGTTTACTCGCAACTTCAAGGTATTGTTTAGGAATCGCACTACCAAATCGTTTACCACTGCCCGCAGCC
>JALSZC010000276.1 GCA_027059605.1 Ghiorsea sp.
TTGTAGCCAAAGACCGCCTGAAAAGCGGTTTCAGCGGCGGTGATGCTCATACCGTTGCTAACCATAGCGCGAATGATAGTTGTATCGGGGGTGATGGGGGCGTTGCCCAAGCTGCCAGCTTGATAGCTATTGGCAGCGACTCGCAGTGCTAAAGGGTTGGTGGCTGTTAAAGTCACTGTTTGCCCTGAGACCTCATCACGATAAGTACCTGTCACTTCAAAGTCCAGCTCACCAGCCAATTTATCATTGGGGATTTCAATAGCAAAAGTACCTGTGGATACTGTGCCTGTGGCAAGTTGCGCACCTGCAGCATCACGCACTGTCACTGTGCCATCTACTGCACCAGCAATAGCTTGACCATTAATCGTGGTGGTGGTTGAAGTGGTTGTTGTCGTAGGCGTGCTGTCGTTACCACATGCGCTAAGCGTGGTGGCAAGAAGTAAACTTGCAGCTAAAGCTTTGATGTGTGTGATGTTCATAATTCCTCCCAAAATTCGATAGGCGAACTTTAGGAACTTCATTGGATGGTGAACATGCGACACGATGTCGCAGGGGGGGGAAATATTGCTGTTTATGGGTGTCTTTATGATTGCAAACGAAATTGCATGTTGAAACGACATGGCATTGGTAATGATAATGAGCTTGGAGGGGCTGGGAATGGAGAAGCTTTGGATATTGCTTTGCGAACCGCTTTTTGTAGCACGTTAGTACCACGTTGGAGTTGAATGTTTTGAACAGAGCCATCGCTTTGAATAATGAATGAAACCTGCACCATGCCTTCAATACCACGCCTACGGGCTGCTTTGGGGTAGCGTTTATGCTGTTCAATCTGTTGCATGACCAGTGCAAGGTATTGTTGCTTGAGTTGCTGGCGCAGGGCTTGTTGTTGGGAAGCTGTTGTGGATTGTGGAGTAGGTTTGGTAGTTTGTGCGGCTGGAGTATCCGTTACTTCTTGATGCTGTGTCGCGGATTTAGGATGTGTTTCTTTTTTCTTGGTTTTTACCGATGCTTGGGTTGAAATAGGTTTGCTTTGTTGATGCATAGCCTTCTTTGTTTGCACATGCTTAGGCTTGATATGTTTGGGTTGAGGAAGCTTCGGCTTATCAGTTGAAGGTTGTTCAATTTGTAGCCATGTTACCATGGTTGAGTGTGTTGTTTTAGAGCGTGTGATGCCTGCGCTGCTGCTTTGATGCCATAAAACGATTGCATGTAAGCTAAGTGATATGAGTAGAGCAATCAGCCATATACTCTTATGTTGTGTGTATTGTTTTGTGCAGCAAAAGGATTGCCCGCCATGATATAATCCATTGTATTGAATATCTGTCATGGCAGGCTTGTTAGGTTACCAGTGATATTCTGCACCAGCAAAAAATTGGCGTGGTGCAGCAGGCGTGTATTTCTCTTTACCATAGCTGATACGAGCTGATTCAGCATATATTTTATCTGTGATGTTATTTACTTTGAAGTACATCATCAGCTTTTTATTGGCTTGGTAAGTCATTTTTAGATTGCTGATATTGTAGCCACCGTAAGTTTTCGTATTGGCATCATCCAACCACCACTCACCCACATGCTCTACTTCTAACAGGGTGGTGAAGCCTTTGATTTGGCTAGGTGTATAAAACAATCGTACATTGGCTGTGTTTTTGGGAGCAGAAGGCTGCTCATTATTACCATATACTGCGTCATCTACATATTGGTGTGATGATGCGCTGGCGGCAACTTTGATTTTGAAATCTTGGCTGATAGGCGAAGATAACGATGCTTCAATACCTTGATGAAGTGTTTTACCACCATTGACATAATAACGGTCTCCAGCGTTGTTTTGTCTGCGAACAATGGTGTCTTGAATTGTCATGTGATATAAGGATACATCAAAAGCTAAATCTCTATTTTTACGCTTGAAGCCAACTTCAATAGTATCTGT
>JALSZC010000277.1 GCA_027059605.1 Ghiorsea sp.
CTGTGGTATCTAAAGTCTTGCCCACTCGCTCGCATACCGTGGCAGCACAAGGCGGTATGAACGCTGCCTTAGGTAATATTGTATCCGATCATTGGCATTGGCATATGTATGACACAGTCAAAGGCTCGGATTATTTGGGCGACCAAGATGCGATTGAATATATGTGCCGCGCTGCACCGCAATTGGTCAAAGAATTAGAGCATCAGGGCGTGCCCTTCTCTCGCAATGATGATGGCAAGATTTATCAACGTGCTTTTGGCGGACAATCACGTGAATTTGGTGAAGGCGGGCAAGCCAAGCGCACATGCGCAGCCGCAGACCGTACAGGTCATGCGATTTTGCACACCATGTATCAGCAAAATATCAAAGCAGGTACGCATTTTTACGAGGAGTTTTTCGCACTCAACCTGATTATGGAAGATGGCGGCTGTCATGGTGTGATGGCGTGGGATATTGGCAAAGGCGAATATCATTTGTTTCAAGCCAAGGCTGTGATTTTGGCAACGGGTGGTGCTGGGCGTATTTTTAAAACGACCACCAATGCCCATATCTGCACAGGTGATGGCGGCGCATTATGCCTTGATGCAGGGCTGCCCATTGAAGATATGGAGTTTTTCCAATTCCACCCCACGGGTATTGCCCATGTTGGCCCTTTGATTTCTGAAGCGGTGCGTGGTGAAGGCGGTTATTTGTTGAACAGCGAAGGTGAACGCTTTATGGAGCGTTACGCACCCACAGCTAAAGATTTAGCAAGCCGTGATGTGGTATCTCGCGCCATTGCTTTGGAAATCCGAGAGGGTCGAGGCTGTGGCCCCAATAAAGATTATGCACTATTAAAACTAGACCATTTGGGTGAAGAAACGATTTTGAAACGATTGCCCAATATCCATGAATTAGCACTTCGATTTGCAGGCGTGGATTGCACCAAAGAACCCATCCCTGTGCAGCCCACAGCCCACTATACCATGGGCGGCATACCCACCAACAGACATACTGAAGTGGTGACAGGTGAAGATGAAACCAAAGTGCCTGGGCTATTCGCTATCGGTGAAGCCGCTTGCACATCTGTGCATGGTGCAAATCGCTTGGGTGGCAATTCATTGCTGGAAATTGTGGTCTTTGGCAGGGCATGTGGTTTAAGGGTGATGAAATGGTTAAGCGAACACCGCTATCATAAAACCATTAACCCTGATGCATGGCAGGCAGGCGTAAACCGTGTGGAGCGTTGGCTTGCTAAAGATAATAAGGGTGGCGAGAAAGTCGGTGATGTGCGAATAAAGATGCAGGATATTATGCAAAGTCATTTCAGCGTTTATCGCACCGAAGATGTGATGCAGGAAGGCGTTGCAGCCATTGAAGCCTTAGCCAAACGCATGACAGATACACATATTCAAGATAAAAATCGTGTGTTCAACACTGAATTGATTGAAGCCCTAGAGCTGGAAAACCTGATGAGCTTGGCCAGAGCCACTGCTGCCAGTGCTGCTTCCCGTAAAGAGTCGCGTGGTGCACATGCTCGGGATGACTACCCAGAGCGCGATGATAAAACATGGATGAAACACTCTCTAGCAACCGTACAAGGTGATACTGTAGAAGTGAGCTACAAACCTGTACGAACGACTCCTATGACTGTGGAAAGTTTTCCACCCAAAAAGCGGGTTTACTAAATTGTTTACTAGGCAGCCATTCGTCATTCCCGTGCAAACGGGAATCCATAAATATGCAAATTTTCTCGGTGCGGGGTTATGGTCATGAATAAATCCGTAAAACTAGAAGTCTATAGGTTTAACCCTGAAACTGATGAAAAGCCTTATATGCAAAGCTTTGAAGTGCCGATTGAAAAACAAGGCATGAAGCTTTTGGATGCCTTAAATTATATCAAATGGAATCTCGATGGTTCGCTCACCTATCGCCGCTCATGTGGT
>JALSZC010000278.1:0-6131 GCA_027059605.1 Ghiorsea sp.
TTTTAATGACAGCTTATTCTGGCATCGAAGATGCTATACATGCTGTAGAACAAGGAGCCTATGATTTTGTTAGTAAACCCTTCCAATTGCCTGAAATACGTGTTCGCCTTGATAATGCAGCACGCTACCAGTCTCTACTCCGCAAGTGTTCAGCTTTGGAACACCAAGAAAATAGCGAGGCTTTCGTACCCTATATTGCATCAGAATCACCTGTTTATGCCTCTGCTGCTATCAAGGCTTATGGTGTTCGCAAAGGTTAAGGCATGTTAAAAGTTCTTGTTATTGAAGACCAACCTGCTGTTCGTGAAATCATCTCTGAGGTGATTCAAGATATGCATATCAAAATAGATATAGGACAGTCAAGCAGCCTTAAAGAAGCTAAAGTCGCCTTACATGAACAAAGCTGGGATATGATTGTCACCGATTTAAGTCTAGGTGATGGTAGCTCATTGGATTTAATTTCAACACTACAACAACAAAACATCACACTTCCACCCATTGTACTTATCAGCGGTTTTCTTTCTGACAAACATGTCCAACAAGCCAAAAGCCTCAATATTGAGCATATACTCGCGAAACCTTTTGACCCTGACGTGTTATTAGGCTGTGTACAAGATGTATTGGACCTAAAGAACATTATTAAAGTTCCAAGCTCATCAAATAGCCATGCTCAACATAGTAAACTACTACCTGAAATGTTTGAAATGGACAGGAAACTAGGGCTTTTGTTTCGCATGTTTGATGAAATGCCCAAAAGCCCAGATGTATCTTCAGTATGTGATAGCGCACTAAAAATAGCCATTGATATGGTGCATGCGCAAGGCGGCTACCTTGCCTTGTATGAACGTAATAAAGAAACATTGGTACAGGTCGCATTCCAAGGCAATGCTTCGACTATTGCAAAATCATGTCACTTACACGATACACCTTTTGCACCTTTAATCCATGCCTCCCAAGAGTTTATTGAGGTACTTCCTCAGCAACAGGTAAACCCATGTTGGCCAAACCTTGAAAGTAATGCTTATTTGGCAATCCCAGTATATCTGCAAGGTATTCCTATGGGTGTTTTATGTTTAACCAACCGTTTAAGCACATCACCTTTAACCGATGAATCGCGCTATATGCTCAGCTTGCTTATCAAGAAACTGGATACGCTTCTAGATAACCGTGCTGTACATGCTGCACTTGCCGATAGTATGAATGAAACTTTGATTGCACTAGTACGTTCTTTGGAAGCAAGAGATAGGTATACCAAAGACCATTCAACACGTGTAAGCCAACTTTCCGTTCAATTTGCACGTGCTTTGGGTTTAGATGATGAAAATATCCAATTGATTAAAACTGGTGGTTTATTACATGATATTGGCAAAGTCGGTGTAGCAGACTCCGTATTACTTAAACCAGGTCGATATACAGACCAAGAATATAACATTATGAAAGCTCACCCTGCCATTGGTGATTCCATCCTTAAAAACATGGACACCTTAGTTCGTGAACGCTTGATTGTGCGTCACCACCATGAACGTTGGGATGGCAAAGGCTACCCCGATAAAATTGGTGGCACAGAAATACCTTTTGAAGCTCGAATTGTTTGCGTTGCCGATGCTATTGATGCCATGACCACGCATCGAGTTTATAGGCAAGCCAAGCCCCTATGCTTTTGTGCTGAGCAATTAGAGTTTGCCTCAGGAACACAGTTTGACCCACAAGTTGTTACTGTGGCTCTTGAAGCTATTCGTCAAGGCAATATTTTCACACAATCTCAATCTGACAACTGTGATGAAGGTGTGATGCCTATCCAAGCTTCAATGGGACAAGATAAATCTATAAAACAGCAGGAGTTACCTTATGCCTGAGCAAAATCGAAGACAAGATTTCCGTATTGATGATATTCTACCCATGCAGGATATATTACTCACTAATGAAGAGTATGAAACCCAAAGTGAACAAATTGGTATCCGCTCTCGCCAAAACAGTATGCTGCAAGAAATGGTTGGTCGTGATATTTTTTCATCGGGTATGAAAGAAAATCTTAGCCATGATATCGCAACTGCCATGGAAACCTTAGATGCTAAGCTCAATTACTTGATAGGCGTTAATATGCTCAATGATGCTAACCGTAGCGAGCTTAAAGAACGCCCTGTTAATTTAAGTGTTACAGGCACCAGTTTTTATACTAAGAAATCATACCAAAAAGGGGACTTTATCAAAACGACCATGATGCTTCCCTCTTTCCCACCAACCATTCTTGAACTTGTAGGTACGGTAACATGGGTCAAAAAACAAGATCATGACACATTGCATATAGGTGTGCGTTTCAACTATCGTTGTGATGAAGAAGAAAATAGTATTGCTAAGTACGTGTTCCGTCGCCACCGTGAAAGCATACGTTTACGTGCAAAGCAAGAACAACAACGCAGCGATACATAAGTATTATTACATTAACGTTTTGATGGTAACAGTAAGCTCTTCAACCAAACGGTTACCAATCTCTAACATTAAATCTTCACTTTCTGCTTCAAGCATCACCCGAAGTTTAGGCTCTGTGCCTGATGCCCGCACATTCACCCGCCCAGAACTACCCAAGCTTTGCTCTGCTTTTTGAATCAAGGCTTGTACCGATGTATCACGCAATACATCCACTTTCTTTTCCATCACAATATTCCACAATTTTTGTGGATAAAGCGTTAAATCTTTCGCCAATTCAGCAAGTGGTTGCCCTGCTTCTTGCATGGCGCACAACAACTGCAAGGCAGTCATTAAACCATCACCCGTGGTATTGCTATCCAATAAAATCATGTGCCCTGATTGCTCACCACCAAGGTTACAACCCTTATCCCGCATCATTTCTAGCACATATCTATCACCAACATTAGCGCGCAACATCTGCACACCACGTTGCTCAAGGAACTTACCTAGCCCCATATTGCTCATCAAAGTGGTTACCACTGCTTGCCCTTTCAGTTTTCCTTGCTGCAATAAATGCTCTGCCAAAATTGCAATGACTTTATCGCCATCCACAAGTTGACCTTGGGCATCACAAGCAATCAACCTGTCTGCATCACCATCAAGCGCAAAACCAACATCTGCACCAACTTCAGTCACTTTTTGGCACATCGCTTCAGGGTAAGTAGAGCCACATTGTTGGTTGATATTATAACCATCGGGTTGATCAAACATGGAAATCACTTCACAACCCATTTCTTTAAACAAGCTCGGTGCAACATCATAAGCCGCACCATTGGCACTATCGACCACCACTTTTAGCCCATCAAAACGAACATCCCGTGGTAATGAAGACTTTAAAAACTCAATATAACGACCTCGTGCATCATCAACACGCACAGCTTTACCAATCTCTAAAGCAGGTGGCAATGGTGGCAAATCATCTAACGCTGCTTCAATTTCTAACTCCACACTGTCAGGAAGCTTAAAACCATCAGCAGCAAAAAATTTGATGCCGTTATCACCTGCAGGGTTATGTGAGGCTGATAACACCACACCAGCATCAGCCCGTAAGCTTCGCGTCAAATAAGCCACTGCAGGTGTTGGCACAGGCCCAACAAGCAAAACATTCATGCCTTGTGCCGTCAGCCCTGCACATAAAGCTGATTCAATCATATAACCCGAAAGTCTAGTGTCTTTACCAATCAAGATATGGGGTTTGTGTTTTAAATGTTTGGTCAGAACATGACCTGCCGCTCTGCCCAAACGCAAAGCAAACTCAGCAGTCATGGGGTCAGTATTCACTGCCCCCCGCACACCATCTGTTCCAAAATAACGACGCATGTTTATTTATCCCCAATGCCCTTTTGTGCATTCGCATCTGGCACATCGCCATCAACTGTATTGGTGTGACTTAATTCCCCACGAATGCGAATACTTAAATCTTTTTCTAATAAATGAATACCTTGCCCACTTAATGGTACAAGCTCCGCCTGCACATCAAACAAGCCTTCTTCCAAGGGCAGACGTACAGCCACAGTATCCACTTTGTTTAATGTACTCAACCAAACTTCTGGTCCTGAAAGCTTCACAATGGATGGTGTCACCACTACGTGCTGCACTTCCCAACCTTGAGGCAAATCAAATGCAGGAACCACTTCTAATGTGCGCGTAACAATATGATCCACTTGCAATTGCACACTATCAGGCTGAATTTTTTCAACTTTTAAACCTACTGGCAAATCAATGGTTTCCACATCCAATGCTTGTTCAATCACACCTGGCATATTCAGGGATGATGCATCCACGGATACAAATAAGTTTTTCGTATCCAATGCATTAAGTTGCGCCTGTAAACCAGAAATCGTAACACTCACTTGGTCAGGCAAATCATTGACAATCACCATATCAGCAGGCACATCACGTACCTGTAAGGCAACATCCATGCGCACAGAACCCATACCTTGACCATGCACTTGCACCCACAGTACAATAGCAATCAACACCGACCAAAATGGTAATCCCAATACACGAAGCATTCTCATGTTTTACTTTTCCCATTGGCTTTCATGGAAACCAATTTTTTCTTCAGCTTCAATTTCAATGTTTTGGCATCTAAAGCTTCACCCAACTCACCATTTTCAACCAAGTGTACATCACCACGTTCTTCAGAAACAACCAAAACCAAAGCATCATTTTCTTCGGTTAAACCAATAGCAGCTCTATGTCGCGTTCCCAAGTCTCCATCCACACTTTTGGATTTTGCCAATGGCAGCAAGACACGGGCAGACCTAATTTCGGGGAGATTTTCTTCATCTAAAGCAATCACCACAGCCCCATCATGCAAGGGTGTTGAAGGTGAAAATAAAGTTAAGATTAACTCTGCATCCACTCGCGAATGCAATAAAACACCGCTTTCATCCAAATGTTTAAGTCCTGTTTCCCGTTCAAAAACAATCAAAGCTCCCCACCGTTTCTTAATAAGTCGATTGGTGGCTTTGACTACGGCTGCAATCAACTCATCACGAGGCGTTGCCGATACAGCAAGTGGGTTGACCGCTACCCGCATCAAACCTTTGCGAATCTCTGCCTGAAAAAGAACCACCAAAATCACAATAAACACGGAGAAAACTTGGTCAAATATCCACTCTACCGTTAACAAACCAAAGGTGCGTGATACTTCATACAAGACAAACATCAGCGTTAAACCAATCAACATTTGCTCCGCATGTGTACCACGAATTAAGCGCAACACATAATACACCACAAGGGCAACAAGTCCGATGTCAATCAAATCAAGCAGCGTTATTTGCATATTTCCAATCAACATACACTAACCTGCCTATAATCCGCAAGTTTGGCTGCCACCAGCATGGGATTATACTGAAAGCCACAATCATGCACACGAACGATATCTGCACCACTAAATACACCAACTGCCGAGGCAACAGCGGTTTCCACCTCACGCTCATCAATAGCTGAACCTGTAATTTTTCCTAAAAAAGACTTACGTGATGCACCCAATAATACAGGCAAAGCAAACTTTTGTTTTATTTTATCAATGTTAGCAATCAAGGTTAAATTATCTTCAAGGTTTTTACCAAAACCAATGCCTGGATCAAGCATAATAGATGTTCGTTTAATGCCAGCCTTTAAACAAGCATCAATACGCCTTTCAAAAAACTGTATGACTTCAGCAAGTACATTATCATACTTTGGTGCTTGCTGCATGGTTTCAGGTGTGCCTTGCATATGCATCAAACATACATCAACGCCTGTCTCTGCTACCACAGTCAAGCTATCACTATCAAATGTTAATGCACTCACATCATTCACTAAGCTAGCACCTGCTTCAATCGCCTGATGCATCACTTTAGCTTTCATGGTATCAATAGAAACCACTATATCATTGGGCAGTGCCTGAATCACAGGGATGACACGAGAAAGCTCTTCTTCAAGGCTTACAGGCTTAGCATTTGGGCGCGTTGATTCACCACCAACATCAATCATATCCGCGCCTTGTGCAAGCATGATTTCAGCCTTATGCACAAGCTCTGACACACTCAGCTTTGCACCATCCGAAAAAGAGTCTGGTGTACAATTAAGCACACCCATCAACCAAGCAGGCTGTCCTTTTTTACGATGCCAACGCCCCGTCAAGCTTAACTCTCTTGACCCGTCTCTTT
>JALSZC010000278.1:6231-7581 GCA_027059605.1 Ghiorsea sp.
TGCTAAAGCTTGTATATCCACATCCGAGGATAATGGTACTTTTTTCATGTGTACTTTAAGAATCTGCACACGACCCGCCATATCAGGGTTACCAACAACGACTTGACGATCAAAACGACCAGGACGAAGCAATGCAGGGTCAAGCACATCTGGACGGTTGGTTGCAGCCACCAAAATCACACCTTCATTGGCTTCAAAACCATCCATTTCTACCAGCAATTGGTTCAAGGTTTGTTCGCGCTCATCATTACCACCACCAACGCCTGCACCACGATGTCTGCCCATCGCATCAATTTCATCCACGAAAATAATGCATGGTGCATGTTTCTTGGCTTGTTCAAACATATCACGTACACGAGATGCACCAACACCTACAAACATTTCTACAAAATCAGAACCTGAAATCGAAAAGAAAGGTACTTCTGCTTCACCTGCGATTGCACGGCCAAGCAATGTTTTACCTGTACCTGGAGGACCAACCAATAAAATACCTTTAGGAATTTTGCCACCCAAACGAGTGAACTTGGTAGGGTCTCGCAAAAATTCAATCACTTCCGTAACTTCTTGTTTGGCTTCATCACAACCCGCCACATCTTCAAAGGTTACACGGTCTTTATGTTCAGTCAGCAACTTGGCTTTAGACTTACCAAAACCCATGGCTCCACCTTTACCACCACCTTGCATTTGGCGCATAAAGAAAATCCATACACCAATCAAAAGCAGCATAGGGAACCATGAAATTAAAATCGTTAGGAACATAGACTCTTCACGATGTGATGCTTTCACTTCAACCTTATTATCAATCAAGCGTTGCACCAAACCTGGATCATCGGGTAACTCAAGCTCAAAACGTGTAATATTACCCGACATATCACGGTAATGACCCACTGCCTTTTTATCTTGGATAGTAACATCATCCACAAGCCCTTGATCTACTTTTTCAACAAAAGCAGTATAACTTAGTGGCTGTGATTTACCCATTGGCGCACTGAACATATTAAAAATGCTCATCATCGTCATACCAATTACAATCCATAAAAGTAGGTTTTTATTCATATTCTATCACTATCCTTATGTTTTACTATTCATACATCTTTTGCGCAAACTCGCCTTTCCTTGGCAAAGTTGCAAGTCTTGTTCATGTCTATACAAGCAACATCCTGACAAATTCAGCCAACCATGCCCACCCTGTTCACGCCACACTTCAATAGCATGGATATGTCTTCGCCCCAGCACACTTCCATCAGCAAACAACATACCAACCATTTTTTGCAGTAAATAAACACGCACTGGCAAGAGCTGCTCGCACCAGTCTTGCCAATTCATTGCACATACTGCAACAGCATCTTG
>JALSZC010000279.1 GCA_027059605.1 Ghiorsea sp.
CTTTAGAAAATAAAACGGACATCAAACCGCCATCCATGTATGAAGTTGTACTCTTAAACGACGACTTCACACCTATGGATTTTGTTGAAGATGTATTAATGCGTTTTTTTGGTAAAGATGATGAGCAAGCCCAGCGTATTACTATGCAGGTGCATGTTCAAGGTCGTGGCGTATGTGGTATTTACCCCAAAGACATCGCCGAAAGCAAAGCTTTGCAAGTTGAAAGCTATAGTCGTAAACACAATCACCCGCTGCAATGTATTGCAGAAAAAACAAGTTCTAAATAAGCTACCCTGCTTTTCATTCATTGGAGTTTTCCTTGCAACCACCTTTAAAAGAGCAAATTTGCCAAGCCTTGCAACAAGCTGTTGATAGTTTACTGACTGGTATTGATACCAACAAAGCCCTAACTGTGGTCTTAACCCGCCCCAAACAAAAAGAACATGGTGATTATGCTGTCAATATTGCCATGCCTTTGGCTGGTCTATTGAAACAAAACCCGCGTCAGGTTGCCGAAACCATTTTAGCACAGGTTCAATTTCCTGAACAAGTGGAAAGTGCTGATATTGCAGGCCCTGGTTTTATCAACATCAAGCTTAAAGCTGGTGGTGAAACGGATATTCTAAAAGTCATTATGCAACAAGGAAAAGCTTATGGTTGCATAGATAATAGCCAAGGCGAGCCTATTAACCTTGAATTTGTTTCAGCCAACCCAACAGGGCCTATGCATGTAGGTCATGGTCGTGGTGCAGTTGTTGGCGACTCACTTGCCAACTTGCTCAATGCCCGTGGCTATAAGGTACACAAAGAATATTATATCAATGATGCAGGCACTCAGATTGACGTGTTGGCAAACTCTGTTTGGCTACGTATGCAAGAATTACAAGGCTTAGACATCACCTTCCCTGATTCAGCTTATCCAGGCGATTATATTGTTGATATTGCTAAAGAAATCTTAAGCAAACAAGATTATACAAGTTTTGAAAATATGGATGAAAGCACGCGCCTAAAAACCATTGGTATATTATCTGTAGATGCCAATATGGCTATGATTCGTCAAGACCTTCAAGACATCGACATTGAATTTGACCAGTATTTTTCAGAAAAAACACTGCATGAGTCTGGCAAAGTTTTAGAGCTTATCGAAAAGCTTGAGGCTGATGGTTTGATTTACACAGGCACACTTCCACCACCCAAAGGCAAAGAGGTCAATGATTATAAGCCTGTAGAGCAACGGTTGTTCCGTACCACTGACTTTGGTGATGATGTAGATCGCCCCTTGATGAAACAAGATGGCACTGCCACCTATTTCGCCGCAGATATTGCTTACCACGCCAATAAATATGAGCGTGGCTTTAAACATATGATTGATATTTGGGGCGCAGATCATGGTGGGTATATCACCCGTGTGCAATCTGCTATGAAAGCTTTAACAGGCTTGGAAAAGCAACCTGAAGTATTACTTGTGCAAATGGTAAACCTTACCCGTGATGGTGTACCCTTTAAAATGAGTAAGCGTGCTGGCACCTTTGTTACTTTAAGCGAAGTGGTTAAAGAAGTAGGTAAAGATGCCGTACGCTTTAATTTTATGACCCGCCGCATTGAAAGCCAATTTGATTTTGATTTGGAAGCAGCCAAAGCTAAAGATGCAGAAAACCCTGTGTATTATGTGCAATATGCACATGCTCGCATTTGCGCTGTGCTTAGAAAAGCGGAAAGTGAAGGTATTAAGCTTAGCAGCCCAGATACAGTGGATACTTCGCTTTTAACCAGCGATGAAGCACAAAAGCTGGTCAAAATGCTGCTTGCCTACCCTGAAATGTTAGACACTGCAGCCTCCCGTCGCGAGCCTTATCGCATTGCTACATACACCATGCAATTGGCTGCAGCCTTCCATAGCTTCTACCATCATAATCGTGTCATTATTGACGATGAAAGCTTGATGCAAGCGCGGTTGCTTATGCTGCAAGCTACGGCACAAGTCATTAAAAATGCTTTAGCACTTTTGGGTGTGGATGCGCCGGAGAAAATGTAACCATGGCTGATAAAGACTTTGCTTATAGTGAGCCCCAAAGCAATGATGCTGAGCGCTCATCTGCACCTTCACAGTCTAAAACCATTCTCATTGCTATGTTAGCAGTCATATTTGCTATTGTATGTTTTGCTGTTGGTTTTTTCATGGGTGAAAAGCATGGTTTAGAAAGCAATAAGGGTCAGAAGTACGAAGCTCTGATGAAAAAGTTAGAAAAACAACAGCAAAAAATTGAAGCTTTCAAAAAAGAGGCAGCCAAAGCCAAACAACCTGAAGCGACAACATCACAACTGGGTGATCTTACTTTTTACACAGAGCTTCCCAACCAATCTATCACACCAGAGCCTCTAAATGCTAGCCCTAAGGAAGCTTCCAACCACACACAGCCCAAAACGCAACCTGTTATTGATGAACAACAAACTGATCTTGCCCTAACCGAAAAACGTTTAAATGCAATTATTGAGCAAGAAATGCGCAAGCCAATACGACAATACCGTATTCAAGTTGCATCATTTAAGCATATGAAAGATGCAAAGAATTTTGTACAGCTTCTACAAAAAGAAGATATAGCTGCTGAAATCCAGCAAGTTAGCCTAGCCAATATAGGTGTTCGCTATCGTGTTTTCACACTACCCTTTGAGCAACGTGAAAATGCACTGCAAGCCAAAGAACAAATCAAAAATAAGTTTCAAGTTACAGGTATCTTAGTCACAGAATGAGTGACTTGCGTTTAGAACAAGCAGAACAATGGTTAGCAAAACAGTTTTCTCACTTTGAGATACAAAAACTTGCTGGTGATGCATCTTTTCGTCGTTATTTTCGTGTTTTAACTACAGGCGATACCTATATACTCATGGATGCGCCACCTGCAAAAGAAGACATATCCCCTTTTATCCGTATTTGTGACTGGTTAGCCGAAAACCAACTGCGTGTACCGCAAATTATTATGCGTAACCAAAGCCAAGGCTTTTTACTGCTTGAAGACTTTGGTGATGTGACATGGTCTATTTATATCAAGAAAAACAATGCAATTGCCCCTTTGTTTGAAGATGCCTTACAACAACTCCATCGGTTACAATCCATAACAAACATGCTTGAGCTTCCTGATTTTGATATTACACGTATGCAGCGAGAATGTGACTTATATTTAGATTGGTATTTACCACATATCAAAGGATTAACTCCCACCCCTAAACAGCGACAAAGCTTTCATCATGCACTACAACCTCTTCTCGCAGAAATTCATGTTTTGCCCCAAGCTACCGTACATTTGGACTACCATAGTCGTAACCTTATGATTCCCAAAAATGGGCTTCCTTTGGGTATTATTGACTTTCAGGATGCCGTGATTGGTCCAGTTACCTATGATTTAGCATCCTTATTATATGATTGTTACCAAGATTACCCTGAAACAGAACGCCGCTATTGGAGCCAACATTTTTTTACAAACTTAAACGACAAATATAAATCAAACTTTCAAGACTTTGAGGCTTGGCACCGTGCTGTTCGCCTGACTTCTTTACAACGCCACATTAAAGTTTTAGGTATTTTTGCCCGATTAGCACACCGCGATGGCAAAACCCAGTTTTTAGATGAAATCCCTTTAACGCATCAACATTGCATGCAAGAATTACAAGCATTGTCACTACAGATACCTCTGCTAAACACTTAAAAAGCATGATTTAATAATTGCCCAAAAGGCAAGTTTTCACTAGCATGCCTCGCTTGAACGAAAAGGAGTAAGCCAGTTGTTTAAACGCATCCTAATTGCTAACCGTGGCGAATGTGCCATCCGTATTATTCGTGCTTGCAATGAGCTAGGCATTGAGTCTGTTGCTGTGTTCTCCGAGCCAGACAGCCATGCCCTACACGTTAAAAAAGCCGATAAAGCCATTTTAATTGGTCCAGACCCTGTCAAAAGTTACTTAAATATTCACCGTATCGTGGATATTGCTATCAAAGCAAAGTGTGATGCTATTCACCCAGGTTACGGCTTTCTTTCTGAAAACCCTGATTTTGCTCAAGCTGTGATTGATGCAGGTATCGCCTATATTGGCCCTTCACCCGAAGCCATTGAAAATATGGGTAGCAAAACCAATGCACGCACTGCCATGATGGCTGCAGGTGTACCTTGTATTCCCGGCACTGAAGCGTCTTTGGTTAGCGTAGAAGAAGCTGTAGAAACCGCACAAGCCATGGGTTACCCTGTGATGCTTAAAGCTGCTGCTGGTGGTGGTGGTCGCGGCATTCGCCGCTGTGACACTGATGCTGAAGTGATTGAAAACTATGAATTAACCACCAATGAAGCCATGACTGCCTTTGGTAATGGTGAGTTATTCATGGAAAAATGTATTGTTGAGCCTCGCCATATTGAATTCCAAATTTTAGCTGATTCTCATGGTAATTGTGTGCACTTATTTGAGCGAGATTGCTCCATTCAACGCCGCAATCAAAAACTGATTGAAATTGCGCCTTCCAACTATATTACCGATGAACTTCGTGCCAAAATGGGTGAAGTTGCCGTCAAAGCTGCGTTAGCTGTGGGTTATGTTAACGCTGGTACGGTTGAATTCTTGGTTGATAAAAACCACGATTTTTTCTTTATGGAAATGAATACTCGCTTACAGGTAGAGCACACTATTACTGAAGCTATTACTGGCGTAGATATTGTGGCACAACAAATTGCTATCGCTGCTGGTGAGCCACTTCCTTTTAAACAAGAAGATTTAAGTTTTAAAGGCAGTGCGATTGAATTTCGCGTGAATGCAGAAGATCCACAAAATGGGTTCTTCCCTAACCCTGGTCGTATTACACGTTACCATTCACCAGGTGGCCCTGGCATTCGTGTTGATGGTTGCGTCTATTCAGGTTACACCATCCCACCGCATTATGATTCCATGTGTGCCAAGCTCACCATTTGGGCACCTGATTGGCAACATGCCGTTAAGCGTTCACAACGAGCACTGAAAGAATATGATATTCGTGGCGTTAAAACGACTTTAGCATTTTATCGTAATATTGCACTTTCTGATGTATTTCTCCAAGGTCAGTTTGATACTGGATTCATGGATCAACATCCCGAGTTACTCGATTATAAACCATTTGAAGCGCGTGAAGATATTGCTGCAGCAGTAGCCGTTGCTATTGCTGCACACGCAGGATTGTAGGAAAAGGATTGAATAGATGACACAAGCAAAGAAAAAATTAGCGATTACTGAACTTGCCCTGCGCGATGGTCACCAATCATTATTGGCAACCCGTATGCGTTTAGATGATATGTTACCCATCTGCGAAAAAATTGATCAAATTGGTTATTGGTCGGTTGAAGCTTGGGGTGGTGCAACCTTTGATACCTGCCTACGTTACTTAAAAGAAGGCCCTTGGATGCGCTTGCGTGAGCTTAATAAAGCTATGCCTAACACCAAAATCCAAATGTTACTTCGTGGTCAAAACCTACTGGGTTATCGCCATTATGCAGATGATGTGGTGCGTAAATTTGTCGATATGGCGGCAGCTAATGGTGTGGATGTATTCCGTACCTTTGATGCTATGAATGATTTACGCAATGTGCGTACTGCTATTACCCAAGTCAAAGAAAATGACAAACATGCCGAAGGTACGATTTGTTATACCACAAGCCCTGTGCACACCTTGGATTATTTTGTTGATTTAGCCAAAGGTTTTGAAGATATGGGTTGTGATACCCTTGCCATTAAAGATATGGCTGGATTATTAACACCTGTTGCCACGAAAGAGCTTATTCTTGCGCTGAAAGATGCCATTGATATTCCACTTCACTTACACTCACACTCCACATCAGGTGTCGCTGAAATGGTGCAGTGGGAAGCAGTTCATGCTGGCTGTGACATTATCGACACTTCGATTTCACCACTTTCAGGAGGCACTTCACATCCTGCAACAGAATCCATGGTCGCAGCTTTTGCTGAAACAGAATACGACACAGGTCTAAACTTAGCTGCGCTACAAGATGTAGCTGCTTATTTCCGCGATGTACGTAAAAAATATGCCCGTTTTGAATCTGATGTTACTCGCGTAGATACCCGCGTATTCGTAAATCAAATCCCAGGCGGCATGATTTCAAACCTTGCCAACCAGCTTAAAGAACAAGGTGCATTGGATAAAATGGATGCCGTACTGGACGAAATCGCAGAAGTTCGTAAAGACTTCGGATACCCACCTTTGGTCACACCCACCAGCCAAATTGTTGGTACACAAGCTGTACTCAATGTGGTGTCTGGTAAAAAATATAGTGTGATTACTGAAGAAACCAAAAACTACCTCAAAGGTATGTATGGTAAAGCATTGGGCGAAATCAATGCCAAAGTTCAGAAAAAAGCATTGGGTGATGAAGAAATTATTAGTGTGCGCCCTGCTGATTTGATTCCTGATGAATTGGATGCTTTAACCCGTGAAGTAGGTGACCGTGCTAAATCTGTGGAAGATGTATTGTCTTATGCCATGTTCCCAAGCATTGCTTTGGAGTTCTTTGAAGAGCGTGAATCTGGTCATTTCAAGCCAGAGCCATTGGAGCTAGACCCAGTTGAATCGACCACAGCTACAACAGCACCAGCTCTCGCACCCACTGAGTTCAACATCACCATTCATGGTGAAGAATATCATATTAAAATTGAAGGTACGGGTCATGTTGAAGATGATTTGAAACCTTATTACGTGAAAGTTGATAATGTTTTGGAAGAAGTTTACTTGGAAACATTAACTGAAATGGTACCTACACTTGATGGTCGTAGCATTGATGCTGGCAAAGTGTCTAAAGGCTCTAAACGTCCTAAAGCACGCAATGACAGCGATGTAACCACACCTATGCCAGGTCGAATCGTTGCTATAAACGTTAAAGAAGGCGATACGGTTGCAGCAGGTGATACGGTTGTCACTGTTGAAGCGATGAAAATGGAAAACCCTGTACACGCCCCTGTGGCTGGCACAGTCAAAGCCATTTATGTTGCCGAGGGTGACACTGTCAACCCTGATGAATGTTTAATTGAGATTGGTTAAACCACGCTCTTAATATCATATAAAAGCCTTGTTTGATGTATTTCATACAAGGCTTTTTTGTTGTATATCAACAAAGGATAATCATATGTTTGGATTGAATAAAAAAAGAAAAACAGCCGCAGCCCGTCATATCTTGGTTGCTGATGAAGCAGAATGCCAAAAGCTTAAAGAAGACATTGAAGCAGGTGCAGACTTTGCCGAAGTTGCTGCCAAACATTCAACTTGCCCATCATCGGCGAAAGGTGGTGATTTGGGCACATTTCGTGAACGTGCTATGGTCAAAGAGTTTAATGATGTGGTATTTACTGCAAAACTCAACCAAGTGCATGGTCCTGTGCAAACCAAATTTGGTTATCACTTAATCGAAATCACAAAACGAAGCAATTAAACGTATTTGCTAGAGCTAACCTTCTGTTTATCGTCTAACTTCAATACAACATCTGCAATGCTTGGCAACTTATCCATGCTTTGCAACGTTAAACGCTGATAATGTGCCATAAAACGGCTCA
>JALSZC010000280.1 GCA_027059605.1 Ghiorsea sp.
TGTCTGCAGTGCCATATTCTGCTGTGGTGGCAAGTGTATGTGTGTCTATCATCATCTGCCAAAGTGGTTTGGAGTGGATATGAATGACAGCTTGAATATCAGGGTGAACTTCATAAATCATGGCATGGCTTAAAGCTTCGCTGCTGGGTTTAAATTCGCCTTCTGAGAATACGGTAAAGGTGTCAAAATCATAATCTGTAATACGAATATATTCGGCAGGGTTGAGTTTGGGCTGCTTTCCTGTTTGGGTGGCTGTGATGGTAAACTTACGCTCACCCTTGTTGCGGAACGACAAGTTGCCATAACCAATGCCATCGGGTGTTTCGCCAATTAAACCCAAAGCAAATAAGCGGCTGCGCAAGGCTTCAAGCTCGGCATATTGTGAGAAATCGGGTGTTTTTGTGTTGTGATGTTGCACATGATACTTGATAACGCCATCCATCATTTTTTCCCTTCTGTGTCATTCCCGCGAAGGCGGGAATCTATGCAGTTAGATATGGATACCCGCCTGCGCGGGTATGACGGTTTGGGTTGTTTCATCATTTCAATTCGCCAATAGCATCTTTGTTGGGTGCAATGATACCTGCTTCGGTAATCAAGCCTGTAATCAATCGGGCAGGGGTAACATCAAAGCCGTAATTGATAGTGGCACTTTCTTCTGGGGTGATGCGTATATCTTGCACATTTCCATGCCTATCTATGCCACGCATAAGATGCACTTCATCTTCGCTGCGTATTTCAATTTCAATATCAGATACGCCATCTTCACACGCAAAATCAAAGGTGCTGATAGGAAGCGCAATATAAAAGGGCACATCATTATCTTTGGCGGCTAATGCTTTGAGGTATGTGCCGATTTTATTTGCCGCATCACCATTGAGTGCCACCCTATCCGCCCCTGTAATCACCATATCCACCATGCCCTGCTGCATCAGGTGTCCACCTGTATTATCAGGAATAATGGTGTGTTTAATACCCGCGTCCAACAGCTCCCAAGATGTAAGGCTTGCGCCTTGATTGCGAGGGCGGGTTTCATCCACCCACACATGAATATCTATGCCTCGCTTTTGTGCCTCATAAATAGGCGCAAGGGCAGAGCCACTATCCAGAATGGCTAACCAACCTGCATTGCAATGGGTTAAAACATTAAACTGGTTTATCTTTCTTTTTGCCATGATATTTTCAATGATATCACAACCGATTTCACCAATCTTTTGCGTTCGCAGCACATCTTCATCAGCAATAGCAATCGCTTCGGCTTTACAGTTTTTCACCACATCATCACTTTGGGCAACGATGTTTAACATTCTGTCCACTGCCCACATCAGGTTGACCGCAGTAGGGCGAGATGTGCGAATGTTCATGGCGGCTTGCTTGATTTGGCTTTTATCACCAGCAAATTCCCGCGCTGCCAAATACACGCCAAAAGCAGCGACATTACCAATCACACCAGCACCGCGCACGGTCATATCTTTGATAGCCTCACAAGCATCATTGGCTGTTTTTAATATGCGGGTTTTCTTTTCAAAAGGTAAAAACCGTTGGTCAATGACTTCCAAGTTGTCATTATCATTGAGCCATAGTGCTTTGTATATTCCTTGGTGAGCCAAATAAGTATCCTGCTTAGTCTTTACGCTTAAAGCAATGCACCCAAACCAAAGCTTCTTCATCCCAATCCATGCCTTTATGCATTTTGAGGATAAGCCCTTTGTACATGTCCATAGATGGGTAGCCTTCTGCTTGTGCATCGGCATCGGTCATTTCACCTAGCTTTTGCTGCTTTAATGCTGTGACAATAAAGGTAACACCATCCAATACAAACTCTTCATCAGGGTAAGCATAAACCCCATCACGGCGTTGTTCTGTTTTTTGCCCAGACAATGCTGCTTCAACCAATTTTGGGTGGCTGACCAATCGTTCAATGCTACATGTTTTTTTTGGATATTTGTTCATGATTGTACTCGCTTTTGTTTATAGTATGCAAAACCTAACATGCTTGACCTAGCTGCCTAGTTATAAGTTTAAAAGCACTTGATTGCATAGGCTTTTCCGTTATCCTATTTCATCCAACTTACAAAGGGGGTTATTGATGTCATTTCAGCAACAACAAGCATTGGTTAAACAACATATTCAAGATTTGGGTGATAAAACCAATCAGCTAAGTAGCAGTTTTTATACCCACCTTTTCCGTATAAACCCTAGTCTCACACATATTTTTAATGGTGGGGTGAGTATGCTCAATCGTAAATTCACCAGCATGCTTTCTACATTTAAAAGTGTACATGATTTACACAAGATTTCAGCGGCACTTGAAGGCATGGCAAAGCGACATGTGGCTTATCATGCAGAGGTTGAGCATTTCACAGACTTTAACCAAGCCTTGTTGCTTGCGCTTGAAGATATTGAGCAAGATAACTTCACACCAGAGCTTCGTGAAGCATGGCAAACGGTATTCCAAGAGGTCGCCGCTATCATGACGGAGGTGTTGCGTGATGCACCAAAGGTTGAGAAGTCTCAAGATAAAAATGCTGTAAATACATCACCTTTGATTGATGATATTGGTGGTACAGAAGTCGTGATGCGAGTTCACCAACGCTTTTATGATTATATGTATGAGGATGATTATATTGGAGGATTTTTTCACCACCGCTCCAAAAGCCTGCTTATTCGCAAACAAACTGAGTTTATGGTCGCAGCATTTGGCGGTGAAAACTTATACACGGGTGAGCCACCAGCTTTTATTCATATGCATATGTATATCACCAAAGAAA
Organism: Ghiorsea sp.; assembly: GCA_027059605.1. Lineage (GTDB taxonomy): Bacteria > Pseudomonadota > Zetaproteobacteria > Mariprofundales > Mariprofundaceae > Ghiorsea. The sequence continues at coordinate 2,772 of JALSZC010000280.1, forward strand.
TGTCGGATATTCGTGATGTTTATTTAAGGCGTGCAATTCTTGAAGAAGGTTTAAGCGATGAATTATGCCAACGCTGGCTTGCTGTTGATAATTCATTTCATGCATCCATTGAAAAGAAAAGTATTGATGAATGTGTGATGCGTGTCTGGGGACAGGCTCCGTTTTCGGTCAAAAAACCAGCCTCGTATATAGCTCCGCAAGCATAAAAAAGCCGCACTTTGCAGTGCAGCTTTTTCTAAATCCTTGTTAAGAATAATCAAGGGCAGTGTGGTGCAACTTCAGTGAGTGAGCGACGAAGCGCAGACCAACCCATGCCTAAGTTTGCCTTCTTGCTGGTAATCAATACCACCAAAGCGTTTTGTTTGCCTGGTACAATAGACATAAAGTGATAAGTGTTGTCGGTGGTCATTTGAATTTCTTGGATTGAGCTTTCTTGGTCTTCACCACGTTGCGTTGCTAAAAGGTTCTCAACCGTACGCACTGTATTGCCACGGAACATTTCTACGGATGCCGCTGCCACTGCATCAATATAGGCTTGTGTGAAGTAAGGTACAGTGTGATGTGCGCCTAACATTAAGCCAGAATCTACATCTACAACGGCACAACCAAGCGCACCATCCACAGTATCTACCAATCCTTTTAAAGTATCATTTAATGACATCGTTTATTTCTCCTTTTTCATCATTTCCATTTCTTTTTTTACACGCTCTAACAAAGCTTCTGGGTCTTTTAGAATATCCAACCCTTTCACGCCTTCGCTAAACTTTTTGGTCTCTTTTCCAATACCTTTTGCTGCCTTTTTTGCAGCTGCCAATACCAAGCCAATTTGTGCTTTGGGTTGACCAATCACTGTTAAAATCAAAGCACCAGCATGTAAAACAACCAAAGTGCAAGATTCTGCTTCACTGATAATATTTTCTACACGTGGTTTGCCTGCTTGACCTGCAAGGGTGTCTGCCAGTGAAATCATAGACGCGCTCATGGCAGCAACCATTTCTCTTTCGAGTTGTCCCGTTTTGTCTTCACAAGCAACCATGAGCCCATCTTCAGAAGATAGTACTGCTGCTTCAATAGATTTGAGCTCATCAATTAAAGCTGTTAATTCTTTTTGACAGGCTTGAGCCTCTGTTTTACTTAATCCTGTATTTTCCATATTATACCTTTAGTATTTCATCATTGATATTATTTTGTGACATAGGTAAGACATTAGGTATTCCCCATCAATGATTTAGCAACGTCATCACAAATTTTCTTTACCACAGCTGCTGCTTTGGCTGGTATTTTGGGTGTTGCCACAAGCACAAACATACGCTCATCGCGCACCAAAAAGTCACGCATAAGCAATAGATAGCCACCAGATTTAGGAACCAAACATATCAATCCCATACCATTTTCAAGCTTGGCAGCTTTTGCCAGTTGGTGGCTGGTATCCATCCAAGCGGGCAATAAAGCCGCCAACTCAAATTGCTCTTCAATGCCGCTATCACACACAGTTAAACCTTCAGCGTTAACCACGGTAATCCATTTAAACTGTAAAGATTCTCTTTGTGCATTTAGATAGTCTTGTAAAAGCATGTTCCCTATGATCCCCTCAAAATAAGAAAGGTAATAGTAGGTGAAAAAGATTGCACTTACAACTTTTTAGGCTACTTTCACAAAAAACAAAAGTGAAAAGAGTTTATGTTTTATACGACTGCTTGTTATTTATATAGCCCCTCACCTGAAAAGACTCGGGACTTTTTGCTTGAAGTTTTAGGCTTTGAGTTGGTTGAAGAGAATCCTGTTCCATTGCTCAGTAATGGTAGTCTTTGTTTACGTTTGGCGCGAGGTGATATGCCTGCTGTACTTGAGCTACAATGCTCTAACCTTGAGCAAGATGCTGGGCAATTGTTGCAACACCCTAACATTGAGAAGCGTACAGAGATTGTGCATATGCATGATTATTTGGAACAACACCTTTATTGCTCTGATATTGGCATGACGTTAATACTTAACCAACCCTTGTCTGAGGATGATCGCGATGAGCTTGTTGCATTGCCTACTACGCTGCCTTGGCAAGAAGGGCTGATTGAAAAAGCACAATATATACTTAGGGCAACACCATTGGCTTTTCGTGAGAAAGCACGAGAAAATATGGTGCAGCAAGCAGAATACAAGGCAGTTGAAGAGGGGGGGCTTGAGGTCTTAGAGCCGCATGTGATGCAGGCTTTTGTGCAAGTTACGCCTCCTTTTCAGCATCAAACCTTGTATGAAGCCATGAAGGCGCAAGGCATTAATGCAGATCAATATCTTGATGAGAAAGTTTGGAGCGAAACACCTTGATACCCCGCTTATGGCATATCATGACCACCTTGATGTTGATGTTGAAATTGCGATTGAGCAAGTCTGAAGCTAGCAAACAAAAAGTGGAAAAAGCACTTACGAAAAAATTGGCAAAAGGTCGGGGTTTACCTATGAAAGTGGGGCAAATCATGGCAGGCATGGATGATAATCATGCATTGCAGCAGCTAACCCAAAGTGTAGAGCCTTTACCGCTTGATCAGGTGAAAAAAGTGTTGAGCCAAGCTTGGGGTAAAAGTTTATCCGAAGTGTTGCAGGACATTGATGAGAGCCATGCCGCAGCTTCGTTGGGTCAGGTGCATCGTGCGGTGTTGTGTTCAGGTGAAACGGTTGCCATCAAGATGCAATATCCCGACATTGAAAAAGCCATTCAAGCAGAGCTTTCGTTGGCAGGTATGATGCCTCGAGGTGGTCCTGTAAAACGCTGGGACTTTAATTTGGATGCATACAAGTCTTCACTGAAAACGAATATGCAACAAGAGCTCGATTATTTGCATGAAATGAAAGCCCAGCAACGGTTTGGGCAACAACTTGATGTGCAAGGGTTAAGCGTGCCAAAAGTGTTTCCGAAATGGTGTCGCTCCAATGTTTTGGTGCAAGATTGGGTAGAGGGTGAACGTTTGGCGCAAGTGGCAACATCATGGTCACAACTTGAGCGGTTGAGTATTGGAAAAACACTGATGCAGATCATGTTTCAAAGCTTATTCCAGCATGGATTGGTGCATGGTGATCCTCACCCTGGTAATTATTTGTATCAAAAAGCGAAGCAAGGGGCTCTTGTTCATTTGCTGGATTATGGTTGTATGATTGAAGTGCCAAAAAAACAGCGTATGGCTTTGCTTCAACTGATTCTTACCAGTCGGGGTGAGATGAATATTGACCCATTGGAGGGCTTTGTCGCCGTAGGTTTTGATGCATTAAAATTGCAAGGTATTGAAAAAAAACTTCCTGCTTTGATGCAGATTATTTTTCGACCATTCATATTGCAGCATGCATTAAAGCTACAAGATTGGCATCCAGCAGAAGAGGTTGATAGTTTGTTAGGGCAAGAAAAGTGGTTGTTTAGAGCCGCAGGTCCTGCCGATTTGTTTTTACTGATGCGTGTGTTTCAAGGCTTGGTCTTACAGTTAAAAACATTACAAACTGTGTTACCTTGGCAGCCTATACTTGAGCAAAGTTTGCATCATGATTTCTTGCAGGAAGTTAAAAATACGCAAATTGTGAAGTCAGTGATTATACCGCAGTTTCAAGGCTCTGCTTCTAAATTACACGTATGTATTGAGCAGCCTGATAAGGCAGATGTTCATTTTGAGTTGCCTGCAGGCAGCGCACTGGATTTGGCATCGTTAATACCAAGCAGTGCCTATGATGTAATAACTCAGCAAAATATTGATATTCAAGCCATTACAGACCAACTACATCAAAAAGGACTTCATCCATCTACACTGCTTGATATTTACGATGGCGATAAACGGTATCATATTTACTTGCGTTAATAGCTATCTTCAACCAAGTCCAAATCATCGGCTTCATCACCTGCTAATATCTCCTGTAACAACGCCATGATTAAAAAACGTGCATCTTTTTCTTCGCGTGCATCTATAGCAAACATTGGTGTGTTCCCTAGGTCTAATAAGTTGGCAATATCATTTAAGCTTTGTGCTTCGGGTAAGTCTTGCTTGCTTACGCCGACAACCAGCTTCATGTCTGGCATTTCTTTGTAGCTTTTTAACATAGTTTGTGCTTCTTTTAGTGCACGTTCTGATGCGCCATCGACCAAGAAAATAGTGCCCAGCGCACCTTTTGCCATAATTTTCCACATAAAGGCAAACCTAGATTGACCAGGTGTGCCAAAAAGGTGTACATCAAGCTCATCATCAACATGCAAAATGCCAAAATCCATGCCTACTGTGGTCATAGCTTTGAGCTTTGCCAATTCTCCTGTGGTCGGCACATCATTACCGGAAAATTGTTCGTCAGAAACATATTTAATAAATGTGGTTTTACCTGAGCCAAAAGGGCCTGATACGATGATTTTTGCAATCTCAGCCATGTTATGCAGCTCCCTTTGCTTTAAAGCGTTTTAAGATTCTTGAAACAATATTAATATTTTTATCTTTTTCTTCTTTTTTCGGTGCAGGGCGCAAGTAACCCAACAAGAAAACCAGTAACATAGTACGCACATGTTTGGTTAAATCATCTTTCTTTAAATTGCCCAAGAAAAATACTTTAGGGTCAAAGCTAGGTGCTCCCAAGCTAAGCTGATATAAAACTAAATATGCATCGGCATCAGCAAAGTCCATACGGTGAATAGGACAGTTTTTAAGAACCATAGGGGGAAGGTTACTGAATACATGGTGATATAAAATCAATCGTTGACTATTGATGGGCAAATCACGCAATGCTTCTGATAATGCAATCCATGGTGCAACCCATCCAGAAG
>JALSZC010000281.1 GCA_027059605.1 Ghiorsea sp.
ATTCTAAAAGGTCTTGCATGGGGATGACGCACAGTAGCGCAGGCGATGCATAAGCCGCTTCAATCAAAGCCCATGGCATATCTTCGGGTTTAGCGTGTAACACTTCTAAAGCATGTTGTCGCACATGCGCTTCGCTGCTTTCAAACCAACCCATGGTGGTATCGTTATCATGGGTTCCTGTGTAAACCACGCTGTCTTCTTCATGGTTTTCAGGCAAATAAGGGTTGGTATGATCACCACCAAAAGCAAATTGAAGAATTTTCATGCCGGGCAAGCCAAACTTCTTGCGCAATGCAGTCACTTCATCGGTGATGATGCCTAAATCTTCGGCTATCAAAGGAAGTTTACCCAACTTATCTTGTAGCGTTTGCAACAAAGCATCACCGGGCACTTTGCGCCATTCGCCAATCATACCTGTATCGCTGTCCGCAGGAATCACCCAGCAAGCTTCAAGCGCACGGAAGTGGTCAATGCGTAACATGTGCATCAATTCCAACTGGCGGGATATACGACGTATCCACCAACTAAATCCATCAGCTTGTAATACATCCCACTGGTAAAGTGGGTTGCCCCAGCGTTGCCCTGTTTCAGAAAAATAATCAGGGGGTACACCTGCAACTTCGGTGCATTCGCCTCTTTCATTGAGGGTGAAAAAATGCGGGTTTGCCCAGACATCTGCTGAATCATGTGCCACATAAATCGGCAAATCACCAAAGAGTTGAATGCCTTTATCTTCTGCATACGTTTTAAGGCTTTGCCATTGTTGGGCAAATAAAAATTGCTCAAAAATAACTTGTTGTATGCGTGTTTGATGCTCATGTCGTGCGTTGTTTAAGGCTTCTTCTTCGCGTTGGCGTAAAGCATCATCCCATTGCCACCAAGCTGCATTATTTGTGGCTGATTTGAGTGCTGAAAACAAGGCGAAATCGTCTAACCAATAGGCTTGCTGCTTTTGGAAGGCTTGAACTTGCGCTTTAAGTTCTGCATTGGTTTGTACATCTTGCCAAAAGCTTTGCGCCGCTTGCGCTCGGTATATGGCATGTTGTTCAGTTGTCACATCTTTCAGAATAGTATCTTGTGCTAACCAAGTGGCATCCACACATGGACGCAAATCAATCAATTCTGGGTTACCTGCAAATGTAGATAAGGATTCGTAAGGTGAGCCATGCCCGTGGGTTGGCCCTAAAGGCAAGAATTGCCAAACGTGGAAGCCACCTGCGGCAATGCTGTCGATAAATTGTTGTGCTTCTATGCCCAATACACCCTTATGAAAAGGGCCAGGCAATGATGTGATATGCAATAAAACTGCAGAGCTTCGGCGGTCTATCCACTGGCTTTGCATGGCTAAGTTCAACTGCCAGCCCCGCCTCGGCGCATCGCTCCACCACCTTCTGCATCACCACCACCTGAAGAAATAGATTCATCCAAGGATTGCGGCACGGGCTGCCCAAGAAGTTGATACAGTTTTTTCAAGTGGGTGCGATAAAGCTGGTCAAAATCACGTACGGCATCACTAGGATTATAATCGCCAAACCACCAGCACCAATCCGAACCTTCGCAAATACGCAATTGTTCAATGGCTGCTTCTTGGCTTGCCGAAGCAAGCGATGGATAGTGAATATCAAAAGATTTTTTGGCTTCAATCAATAGTTCCCAAGCCCGTGTTTTGGCGTGGTCACCAATCCAAGTGGAAAGGTTGCCATAGACCCAAGAGCCAGCCGTAAGGTTGTCCAGTTTTTCCGTAGCAGGGTTATCCGCCAAATAATCAGTGAATGTAGTGAGTTCAAACTCGGGATGTTCAATCACTGCCTGATAAAGCTTGGTTAAGAAGGGCAATGCATTCTCATGGTAATGTTCCCAAGCATTCTCTCCATCCATGATGATGGCAACCACAGGAGCCTCCA
>JALSZC010000282.1 GCA_027059605.1 Ghiorsea sp.
TATTGATTGCGAGTTTTACGATAATAAGCAATGGTATTGAATACAATATTGTCCAAACTTTCGTTGGTTAGTTCTGTGCTGATGCGCATGAAATCAAAATTGCGTTTAATATCCACGCCTTGCGTGAGTGCGCTGGCAATATCGCCCACGGAAGTTGGGTTGGTTAAAAATTCTGTTTCTCCAATCAAACTTCCAGACATTTCTGCTTCACTGCTGTTGTATGACAAGATGGTTTTAAGCGTGTTCTCATCATTTAAATCAATGATATGCTGCAAGCTAAACTCATCACGCTTTGCGGCGGTGTGCTCCCGCCATCCATCTGAACGCATATTGGAGTAATTGACTGATAAATCAGAATCATTATCCATGGCAATACCACCACCGATGCCAAGGCGTTGAAAACCGTTGCTGCCAGCTTCCAATTTGGTTGTCAGACCTTGCTCTTGACCAGCGGGTACGGATAACACATTAATGGTTGCAGCAATAGAGTCTGAGCCATACAAAGCTGTGCCCGCACCTTTTAAAACTTCTGTACTACCCGCCGTTTCATAGTTGGTATAAGCAAGTCCATTATGGTTGAAGAAACCTGAGGACTGCACAGGGATACTATCCTGTAAAAATAAATAATAGGGTCCGGTGTTTGTGGGCATACGAATGCTGGTCATATGACCAATGGTTGAACCTGTTTGTGTGATGCGAACGCCTGCAATGGAGTTGAGAAGCTCTTTTTGTAATACGGGCTGATCCAGCTTGATTTCATCTTGATTTTTATTGCTGATACTCGCGGCAATATCTGTGCTGGTTTCCGCGCTTCGTGTTGCAGTGACCATGATGGTGTTATTGTCTGTATTTTGTTCCGCCGCCATGGCTTGGTTGCACATGATGGATGAAGCCAATAGACATAAGGCTGTTGTATGTTTGAGATGGTGCATATTTTCTCTCCCCTTGTTCGTGTTTTGATTGTTTCTGTGAAATGTAAGTATTTGTTTTATATTGAGAATGTGGCAAATTGTCGCATGGTTTAACCAAGCCGTTTCTTGCGTCGTTTGAGATATGTATAAACGCCTAAGAAACTTATAATAATGAGGGCAAAGGCATGGGTTGCCATGATGCTATCTCGGATATCTCTACCCAAAGCATCCAACACACCAAACTTGTGTAAATTCGAGAAAGATGATCTCTCTAACGCTGAAATATCATCGTATTTGGCAGCCAAATGCCCTGAAGCGGTATGAATAAAATAATACGGGTGATTAGGCGTATCAAAGCTTACTTTCCAAACGGGTAAACGCTTGTTGATGAATCCATATTCGTTGGTGAAATGCGTAATATGTTCTACGCTTGTTATATGTTGCGCTGCAATGCCACTGAATGATACAGCCAATGCTTTGGCGTAGCTCTCATCATACTGAGGCAGTGATGCACCCGTATTGGGGTCAATATATAGCGATTGTTGACCATGTTCTTTGGTGACTTGCAGATGCAAGACGGGCTGTTGTGATACAGTATGAAAGTTTATGGACTGGATAGCTTTATCCTGAATGACTGATTTAAGGATTTCGGGAAGGCTAGGCTGAATAGTTTGGAGTGCGAAGCGTTGTTTATCCATCACCAAATGCCGTGTATCGGGCTCAAACTTACTTAGCGCATGGAATACACCGCTGGCTGAAAACATCAACAAACCCAAAGAAAAAAGCAAACCCATGACACGGTGATATTGCTTCATTTTTTGTATGCCATTTTTGGGTTGGCGAAGCTTGTGATATAGCCCCGAATATAACCACAAGCCTGTAATGCCACCCACAAATGAAAGTAAGCACAGCACAGATAATAAAATAATACGCAAGCTTTCAAAACTTTGTAAAAAGCTCCAATCATGAAACCAAAAGAAGAACTGTTTGAA
>JALSZC010000283.1 GCA_027059605.1 Ghiorsea sp.
TTGCAGGCATTCAAACCTATGGCTGGGATCACAACCGTTTGGGTATTGTAGCATCTATTTGTTGTGAACACGGGCATGGGAATACGGCGTATGAATGTTTTAAAGAAGAAGGTCCTTTGGCATTGCTTCCTTTGGCTGATGATAGGTTTTCTCTGGTGTGGTCAGTTGCACCCAAAACGGCAATGGAATTATTAAACCTTAGTGATGAAGGTTTTTTACATATATTACGCAATGAAGTGGGTGATGAAATCATGACGAAACTTGGTCGCTTCACATCGATAGGTAAACGTACTGCATTCCCATTGGAGCTTAGAATTGCAAAGTCTTTTGCTAAGGGGCGTGTGTTGTTGGCAGGCAATGCTGCACACACCATTCATCCGATTGCAGGGCAGGGTATGAACTTGGGGTTAAGGGATGTAGCTGTGCTGGTGGATATTTTGCAGCAAAGGTGGGCAAAAGAAGATTTGAATAAACCACTGATTGGACAAACATATGCTGAGCGTAGGCGATTAGACACCTTGGCAGTGGCTGGGTTTACCGAGGGTGTATTGGAAACATTTGCATCATCATTTTTTCCTCAGCGTTGGTTGCGAGGGCAAGGTTTAAATGCCATGCAATCTATTCCTGCACTTAAACAGCTTTTATTAAAACAGGCAGCGGGCATAGGTCAGCTTGAAGGGTTAAAATCATGAAACAGCAAAAAGCTTTGCAGGGTGAATATGTTGACCTCATTATTGTGGGTGGTGGCATGGTGGGTTTAATGCTGGCTGCGGCATTGCGTCATACGGGTTTACATATTGTGGTGGTTGAACGGGCAGAATATCAACCCATGATGTCTATGGGGTTGGATTGTCGGGTATCAGCTATTGTACAAGGCAATGTGAATATCTTAAAAAGTGTAGGTGTTTGGCAGTATTTAGAAGATAAAGTTGGATTGATGACATCTATGCGTATTTGGGATGGGCAAGAGCAGGGTGGTATTCGGTATGAAGCGGCTGAAATCGGTGAAGATAAACTTGGTATACTGGTAGAAAATGCTGCTTTGATACAAGCCTTGCAGGATACACTCAAAGAAAGCGAAAATATTGAGTTGCTTTGCCCTGAATCTGTGGCATCTGTGGTTTGGAAACGTGATGGGGTGGAGGTTGCTTTAGAGAGTGGGCAAACATTTAATACACCCTTAATCGTGGGTGCAGATGGTGGGCACTCATGGTTGCGAGAGCAAGCTGATATTGATGTGTTTAGTCGTGATTATGCACAAAAAGGCATTGTGGCAACGGTTAAACCACATTTTTCACATCAAAACACAGCGGTGCAACGTTTTTTAAGCACAGGGCCTTTGGCATTGTTGCCCATGCAGGGTGATATGTGCTCTATTGTATGGAGTGCATCCAATGAACGTGCAGATGAATTGTTAGCATTATCCGATGAAGGCTTTATGGATGAATTAAATCTTGAAGTGGGCGGTGTATTTGGTGGTATCGTTGAGGTTGGTAAACGCGCTGCATTTCCACTTCAAGCGCAGTTGGCAAGACATATTGTTCGCCCACGATTAGCATTGATTGGCGATGCGGCACATAGTATTCACCCGCTTGCTGGTTTGGGGGTAAACCTTGGTTTGCGAGATGCTATGGTGCTGGCGCAAGAAATTGTTGATGCACGTAAGTTTAACGAAGATTGGGGTGATATGGATGTGCTCTCACGCTACATGAAGCAGCGTATGCCTGATGTGTTGATGACCATGGCAAGCATGGAAGCTTTGCACCGTACGTTTAAAGTACAGTTGCCAGTATGGATAAAGCTGCGCGGCTTAGGCATGAAAGTTTTGGGTAATGCAGGTATTGTCAAACAGCTTCTCATGAAAAACGCTACAGGTATAAACTTGCCCGTGCCGCA
>JALSZC010000284.1 GCA_027059605.1 Ghiorsea sp.
TAAAGAATCACGCAAAGACCGTAATTTTTATGACCGTTGGATGGCAGCATTTGCCACCAAACGTCCATTGCTTTATGAACATAGATTAGCCTTTATTTTTCCGCTTTGGGACATCAGTTTTCATTTAAAAGTAGATAAAGCCCCATGAAATCATGGTTATGCCGCAAACGCTTAGAACATCATGCGAAAAAACAAGGTGTGAACCTTCAATTGCATGGTGTGGTTGATATGCCAAGCTTATCGTTTGATTTGTATCAAGGTGCAGCTTGGCACATGGCGCAAGGTTCAAAGATGAGTAAAGATGCCGTGATTATGTTGGGGCAACAGGCTAACTTTAGTATGGGGAAACAAAGCCTTATTGGGCGTAGATTGCTGCTTAAAATGGTAGAAAGTAAACAAGGGTCAAGCATTCAGCTTGGTGAAAACTGCCGCTTAGAAGATGATATTAAATTGATTGCTTTTGGCAAAGGCAATATCGAGATAGGCGATAATTGTTTTATCGGTTGGGGAAGCATGATTGCAGCCCATAAGCATATCAGTATTGGTGAGGGCACAGCCATTGCCGAATATGTATCGATTCGTGACCACAACCATGCGCCAAATCATACAAAAGCTGTGCATTTATCTGGGATGGACGTTAAACCTGTGCATATTGGAAAACATGTATGGATTGGTGCGAAAGTGACCATTATTGCAGGTGTTTCTATTGGTGATAACGCAGTGATTGGTGCCAATGCGGTGGTGACCAAAGATGTGCCAGCAGGCGCAAAAGTGGCTGGTGTGCCTGCCCGCCCGATTGGGTAATATGCCTTCATTGGTTGCCGTTGTTGGTGATGTTCAAGATGGTCGTACTGGTGGCGAGCAGTATGACGCACGGTTGATTGCAGCGGCAACAACGGCTGGTTTACAGGTGCAGCAAATTATATGGTCGGATAGTATCAGTGATACTTTGTTACGATTGCCCATATTATGGCGTGTGGCACATATATGGCGAAGTCTGCGCCTGACTTTGAAGCTTTGGCAAACTTCGGGTGATGTGTTGGTCGATGTTTGGGCAGCACCTTATCTTCAATTTTGGGCAAAACATACCTCACGCCATATTGTATTGATGGTGCATCATTTGCGTGGTGAATTGGAGCAAGACCATCATATTCAAGCTGCGGAGAAGGCATTGATTCAGGCTGCATCACGCATATTAACTGTAAGCCAAAGTAGCAAGCGGCAAATTATCCAATATTTAGCCCAATCACCCAAGCAGAGCACGCCGATTGATGTCATTCCACCAGGTTTTGAGCGACCCACAGCCTTGCCAAGGCAGCAGCAAAATACAGATGCAGTCCAACTCTTGTTTGTTGGTCATATCACCAAAGCCAAGGGTGTTTTGGATGTATTAAAGGCAGTTGCAAAGCTTTCTGGAGATAACTTTTTTTTACATGTGGTGGGTGGTGCTTCGGCAGAGCCTGCAACATGGCAGCAAGCCCAATCTTTGATAGAAAAACAAGGTTTATCCGATAAGGTCAAGATGTATGGGCGCGTGGAAAATGCGCAGCTTCAAGCGTTGTATGCCTTGGCTGATGTATTTGTGCTGCCATCGTATTGGGAAGGATACGGCATTGTATTTTTGGAGGCGATGAGCTTGGGATTGCCTGTGGTTTCAACAACGGCAGGGGCAATTCCTGAAGTGGTGAAGCATGAAGAAAGTGGTTTGTTGGTGCAGGCAGGTGATGTGCAAGGGTTAAGTGAAGCATTGCACACGTTGATTGTGCAGTCTGAACTGCGAGAGAAGTTTGCTGAACATGCCAAACAAGCGGCTAAACATGCAGCAGACTGGGTGAAAATTGAGCAGAAGTTTGTCGTTTGGTGGCAAGAGCGAGCACAAGATGTTTGAAGGCATAA
>JALSZC010000285.1 GCA_027059605.1 Ghiorsea sp.
AACTCCGCAGTACAACGAGATACCATACAATCTTGCTTTTCAGGGCTATTGCCAGGCACAGAAAGTAAGCCCGCAGGTTTATTGACGACCAATAAGTGTTCATCTTGAAAAAGAATGTGTAATGTTGAGTGTGGTGGCGGTGTATAAGTGGTATATCTATTGCTCATGGTTGAGCGATGATGAGAAGTATGCAAGCCTCGTCAATAGAACTGTGCATGAAAGGGTTGCCCTATGCGAAAATTAAGAGATAGTCTTATTCAATTGTTTCAAGCTTCTTGGGGGGAGAACACACCTTCAGGGCGTATCAAAGCATTGGTGATTGAGCAGGCAGAGCAGTTGCTTTTGGATGCTTCAGCACCCGTGGGTTTGCGCTGCAAAATGCTTTCGCATGGCACATTACACAGGCATATCATGGTTGTGCATTGCCCAGACCAAGCTTTTTATCCTGATGCCATTCGCACCTACTTACAAAAACATCATATCCAGCCCATTGAGCAAGCGTCAGTATTGTTTTCAGTGCCCGAGCAACTTGAACAAGGCGTAGGGTTAGGGATGCATGGGCAGCATAAAGCTTTATTTTTAGTGTTTCATTTTTCTGTCACCACAACGGAAAACATTACACAAGTTGAGAAGGATATTCAGCATATTCTACAGGCAGTATATCAGTCTGTTGTTGATTTTCCTACCATGCGCAGCGAGTTGGAACGTATTGCGATTTATTTATCGCATGACGAGCCGGATAATGCAGAATTATTACAATGGATTATTGAAGACCATTATCTTTTTTATGGTTTGTATGACCTACTGCATACACGAAAAAACCAAGGTATTTGTAAATATAAAAAATTGTTATCTTGGATAGTTCCAGCTTCCTCTGAAGAGTTAACAAGCCTAGAGCCGCCTACCAAACCAAGTATGCAGTGGTTACATCTTTCTGCAACATTTTCCCACCTTTACAGTGCAGCAAATGTGAAAGCTTTGCGTTTATGTTGGCAAGAAGAAGATGGTTTGCATTGCGTAGTATTGATTGGTCATTTTTCACGTGGTGCGCGTTATATTAATGCATCATCCTTACCAACATTGGCGAATATTTGGCAAGACATGGCCAAAGATGTTGCTTTGCAGCAATCGGCATTCTACCAGCGTGAAATGCGTATTTTATTTGATCGTGCACCCAAATCGATGTTGCACTCCATAGCAGCAGAGCAATGGCTACAACCCTTTAAGCGTATTGTTGATATGAATAGTTCAACGCAAGCTGTGGTATCCCGCTTATCACCTCGTGAAGGTAATTTAGAGTATTTGATTATAGCCGTGGATAGGCATCGTTTTGGCAGCAATATTTGGGCAAATATGCAACGGGCTTTGGCAAAGCTAGGTATGCAACTGTTCGGCTCTGAATATTATAGTGTGGGTGCAACGCAATTGATTTTTGTTGCCTTGCAAGCAGAGCAGTGGCCACCCTTGGATAGGGTCGAAGCTGCTATTCGCCAGTGCGTTATTTTTTGGAAAGATCAAGCCAAAGAAGGGTTGTTGCAAGCTGATTTACCCACACCTTTGTTGCATGAAGGTTTGATGGAACTCAACAAGGTTGTACACTTATATCAAGATCAATTCCCACCTGAACAGTTTGTACGAGATTTGGTTGCTCGTGAACAATTAAAAAAAGATGGAAAAACACGCGTTAGGCTCACATTACGCCATGAAACAGAACGTCAAATTGTGGAAGTCCATATACTCACCCCACTTGCTCTACCATTGGGTGTGATGACAGAGAAGTTAAATGCCTTTGCTTTGGTTACTATGGAACAATCATTGATTCCTTTTCATCATGTTGACCAACCTATGCATATTTGTCGTTTCCGCTGTGAAGCACCTGAACAATT
>JALSZC010000286.1 GCA_027059605.1 Ghiorsea sp.
CAGTTCGGGCTTCCAGTTCAGGTGGAAAGGGCAGAGAGGTGAGTTGCTGATACACTTCTTTTGCTTCTTGTAGCGGTAGCTTATCAATACGAACAATTTGAATGGTTAAGTTATCATCACTGCCTTGCTCTAAGGCATAGTTTAAAATGACTTTTGCTGCTTTGTCTAAATAGGTGTTATATTTTTCAATGGTTTGGGTGATAAATGAGCCGCTAACAAATTCATAAATTCCATCGGTGACTAAGATAAAAATATCACCTTCTGTAAGAGGCACGGTTTGATGGTCAACATCAAGATGGGGGTCTATGCCTAAAGCTCGGCTTAAATAGCTTTTGTGTTGAGAGACGGCGACCCTGTGGTCTTCTGTGAGTTGCTCCAGTGTGTCGCCTTGCAAATGGTAAATACGAGTATCACCCACATGAAATAGGTAGGCTGTGGTGGATTTAAGCACCAAAGCACTAAATGTGCAGACATAACCTCTATCTTTGGCTTCATAGCAATAGCGGCTTTGTTTGGTTTGGGCATATAACCATGAATTCATGGCGAGCATAACTTGTTGGGCAGATTTTTGCACAGACCATGCATCGGATGTGCAATAGTAGTCATCTAAAAAGCCAGTTACAGCGGATTCACTCGCCACTTGGCTAACATCGCTGCTGCTGATGCCATCGGCCAATGCGATAGCGATACCTTTATGGGTTAATTGGGGTTCTTCAGGGATATAAGCGCCATGAAAGTCTTGGTTGATAGGTTTTTTGCCTTTATTGGAATATTGACCTATCGAGACTTGTAGTTGATTCATGGGCTTATGATAAAAGCACCTCCGCTACAATAGCAAGAGGTGCTTTAAACATGGATTAAGCGTTGCGTTGTGGAGAAGTTTTAACGTGAGTGTAATACAGTGGTAAACCAACCAATACAAATCCACCAACAATATTTCCTAGAACTGTTGGTAATTCGTTCCATACCAAGTAGTCAGCCAATGTAAAGCCACCACCCATAATCATGGAGAATGGGAACAAGAACATGTTGACGATAGAGTGCTCGAAACCCATGAAGAAGAACAGCATGATTGGCATCCACATAGCTAGCATTTTACCTGTTGCTGATGTGGAAATCATGGCTCCAACTACACCCATGGATACCATCCAGTTACATAACATACCACGGATAAAAATGGTAAACCAACCGCCAATACCGTGTGCCTTGTAACCCAATGTTCGTGCTTCACCGATATGCCCAACTTTTGCAGCAATCACGCCACCATCAGTATCAAAGCCATAAGTTAAAATAAATGCCATGGCAAAAGCTACCATGAGTGCGCCACCTAGGTTGCCAAGGAAAACCAAGCCCCAGTTGCGTAAGACTTGTTTTACATCTACGCCTGGTCTTTTATCAAGCAAAGCAAGAGGAACCAAAGTGAAAACACCTGTTAGCAAATCAAACTTCATCAAATAAAGCATAATGAAACCAACAGGAAAAAGGACTGCGCCAAGCAATGGTGAACCTGTTTTGGTTGCGACAGTAATGGCAAATATTGCAGCTAAAGCCAACATTGCACCTGCCATAAAAGCACGGATAAGCGTGTCTTTTTTGGACATGAAGATTTTAGACTCTCCTGCGTCGACCATTTTGGTGACAAATTCTGATGGTTCTAAGTAAGACATGCTGTTTCCCCTATTGTGTTCGTTTTTTGTTTTATGGGCAGTTTTTATTGCCACAGTATTTATGCGGATAAAGCAAGTACTGTTCCACTGATGGATTGTTTAATTACAACGGTTTCGTTTAAGTTATGGTTATTAAAGCAGCAGGCTATGGTTATATTTTAGGCAATGACAATGGATATGGGTGTGTAAAATGAAGCAAATCCTAGCTGCTT
>JALSZC010000287.1 GCA_027059605.1 Ghiorsea sp.
CCAACACTTGCGGCAGCTTTGTATCACTGCGCTTTTGTCGCGTGCTCACCACCACATGCTTAAACAGCGGCGTTAAGCTCTGCTCTGCTCTAGCCAAAAGTGTTTGCCCTTCAAACATCAATGAAGCTTTATCCTTCCCCATGCGTTTGGACTGCCCACCTGCAAGTATTACTGCGGTACAATCATCTATCACGCTTTAACCAATCCAGTATAAAAGTTGCAACCTGCTGCGTATCATTCAAATCAAGCTTGGGTATATTCACGCCCAAATCTTGAATATCCGTCACCACAGCAATCAATTCTGAAGGTTTACATCGCATATCTACCGAGCGCGCTTCTCGCACCACCTCAATCTTAGCGCAAGGCATAGATGCATAACCTTCCACCAACACCAAGTCGGCATGAGGGAAATAGGTGTCTGCCATTTCTTGCGGGGTGAGTGGCTTTTGAATATCTGCCACCATCAATAGCTGCTCTGGGCCAACCAAAAGCGAGCCTTTTGCCCCTGCATGTTTATGCCGCCAGCTATCTTTGCCTGGTGTATCCATCTCAGGCTGGTGATGCGAATGTTTGATGGTGCAAACATCCAAACCCTCTGCAGAAAAGGTTGCAATCAGCTTTTCCATCAGCGTGGTTTTACCCGAATTGGAAAAGCCAACAATGGCTAAAACCGGAACACTCATGGGTGCTGTGTCACCCAGGCATCACCATCAGGGGTCACTTCTTTTTTCCAAATGGGCACACGCTGTTTTAACATATCAATCAACCATTCACACGCTTCAAATGCAGGTTTGCGATGCTCCGCACCCACCATAATCAACACAATCTGATCACCTGCATGTACTGTGGTAACACGGTGAACGATTCGTACATCCATAATATCAAATGTTTTCAAAGCCTCATCACGCAAATCCTGCATCGCAGCTTCCGCCATACCTGCGTATTGCTCAAACTCAATCGAAAACACATCTCGCCCTTCCGAAAAATCACGTGCGCAACCCAAAAAGGTGACAATACCGCCCATGCGCTGCGAGTTTTTTCGAAGTGCATTCACTTCTTCTTCCACAGAAAAGTCTTCTTCCTGAATACGAACAGCATCAATCTTTCTCCCTCTCCTTCTCGAGGGAGAGGGCTGGGGTGAGGGTGTTGACTTATCACTCATATTTACCCACCTGAAAACGGCGGCATCAACGCCACTTCATCACCGTCTTGCACAATATAATCCATGTCCTGAATCTGCTCTTGATTCACTGCTACCAATAACGGCTGAATATCCGCACATCCAAGCTGTGCAATCAGTTCCGCCAGAGAAAGACCTGCTTGAGCATTGGCACTGCGTTTGCCGAGCTTATCCGCAACTACACCGAAAAAGAGAATTTTAACCATGCCCTTTTAAACCTTCCGCCCTTGTCGTAAATCTCGCATATAAGCATGAACATCTTGCTGTTTATCTGCCCAAATACCAAAGAAGTCATCTTTTGCGCAGTCTTTCAATGGTTCCTTTGCCTGATTATTATTTTCAGCTTTTCTTAATAGGTTTTCTGTTTCATCCATATACCTAAAACCAATCCTCAAGTACAAGTCCTTGCACCCGTGAGAACTCTTTCGTGTTATGTGTGACCAATATACCTTGGCTGGCAAGAGAAGTGCCTGCAATCAGGGTGTCCATTGCGCCAATCGGCGTGCCTTTTGTTTCTAACGTGGCGCGAATATCTGCTGCGGCTTTGGCTGCTTTAACGTCCATAGGTAATACCGTCATCAAGGCTATAAAGTCATCCAATTGTTTGCGGCGTTTCTTGGTATCGCTTGACTTGGCAAGACCAACTTCCAATTCATACAAAACAATTGCAGGAATCGCTATATCTCGAGGAGCTCTCTGCAACAGCTTATCGGCAACATTACCCATGCCTTTGAAATAGTAAATCAGCGTATTGGTGTCGAGAACATACATTTAAAACGATTCGCGCTGGCTATCTGCTACAGTTTGACGAATATCTTCTGCCATCGGTAAATCTTGCCATTTGCCAGCCAATGCTTTGGCTTCTTGCGGCCATTCAGCACCTGCTTTTTCACGAATCACACGCGCCACCCATTTACTTTTAGAAACGCCTGATGCCTTCACAGCGGCATTCATATTCGCTTCTGTTTCATTATCAATATAAATCGTTACTTGGCCCATGATACACCTCACTAATAGCTAAAGTATATGTGTAAATATACTTGGTTGTCAATCTCATTACAGGTAAAGCTATGCCATTATCCCCTATCTTTACGCGAGCTAGCAACCATATACACATCACCATCTGCCCGCTTGCCAATCGTAATCACCAGCACTTCAATAAGTTCTTTTTCTACTCGATACACAATGCGCACATCACCCACCCTTAATTTGCGTAAGCCCACTAAACCCTTGCGTAGCGGTGCGCCAAAGCTTTCAGGCTCGGTGACTAGTTTTGCATCAATCGCCTTGATAGCTCTTTTTGCCCTGCTTTTACCAATCCGCCTTAAATCCTTATCCACCTCTGGATGATACAAAACCTTCCATGTTTGCTTCATTCGCAACTCATCCGTACTTACGCTTCATATCCTCATGCACAGTCGCGGTCGCTGGGTCAAAGCTTTCCAGCCTTTCGCCAGCTATTTTTGCCAGTTGTAAATCTTCAATATCTTCTAACAGTGATTCGTAAGCAGACAAAGACAGCAGCACAGCATTGGGCTGATTATTACGAACAATAACAAATTTATCATGCTTTTGCTCAGACAATTCGGTAAGGATTGAACTGGTTTTTTTGGATAAATCCGTTGCCGAAAGCATTTCACTGGGTGTAAATCTTGCTGTATTCATCGCCATTCTCCTATTATTATCCGATAATAATCGCTTTATTCACAGAAAGTCAATGGTAAAATGAACACTACCTTTTGAAGTCTCCCGACTTACCACCCGCCTTTTCTTCAAGCTGGATGTTGGTCAAACGCATACCTTTATCCACAGCTTTGCACATATCATAAATGGTGAGAAGGGCTGCGCTCACTGCCGTTAAAGCTTCCATTTCCACGCCTGTTTTGCCTTTGCATTTCACCGATACTTCAACTTTTAAGCCGCAGGTTTCCGTCAATTCTGAAAATGACACATCAATGCCCGACAGCATCAAAGGATGGCACATGGGAATCAAATCAGGTGTTTTTTTTGCGCCCATAATCGCTGCTACATCGGCAATAGCGAGCACATCACCTTTTTTAAGTTTGCCTTGTTGGATATGTTGCAACGTATTTTCTAGCATATGAATTTCACCGCTGGCAATAGCAATACGCGTGGTGATTTCTTTATCCGACACATCCACCATGCGCCCGCGCCCTGCTTTATCGAAATGCGTTAAGTCACTCATGATTCATCACCTTATCTTGTGGTTTGGTTTTTACTTCTGCCATCAATTTCCCTTCACGCATACGCCAATGCTGCTGTGCCAAAGCTCTCGCATCTTCTACATCATGGCTGACCATCAATACAGGAATATCCAATGCTTGTTGTAAATCCTTTAATGCTTGCCGCAACCGCAATCGAATATCGGGAGCTTGGGCTGAAAAAGGTTCATCCAACAACAATAATGAAGGCTTGATATACCATGCTCTAGCCAATGATACCCGCTGCGCTTCACCTGTGGAAAGCATGGCTGGTTTACGTTTGAGCAATGGGCTGACTTCTAAAGCTTCACACACTTGGCTAAACCAAACTGCATCACCATGATTCACACCCAATGTGATATTGGCTTGTGCATTCAACCACGGCAAAAGCACGGCATCACTCCACACAAAACCAATGTTTCGCTGTTCGGTGGGTTTTACAAATCCAGCCGCGCTATCCAACCAAACATCACCAGCTATCTGAAACTGACCTTGACAATCTTCCAAGCCCGCAAGGCAGCGCAATAAGGTGGTTTTCCCTGCACCATTCTCGCCCGAAACAACAATGATTTCGTTGGGAAATTCAGCTTGAGCGTCTAAATCCAAACAGCCTAGCGTGGCTGTGATGCGAATACGATTCATGAGCCAACCACCAAGGGTTTACGGTTGGTGCTATACACCACCGATAACATCACGAATGATACGGCTAACAATATCAGAGCAAGTTGCGCGGCTTCCTGTTGCTGCTGCATTTCCACCAATTCAAACAAGGCAATGCTTGCCACTTTGGTCTCACCTGGAATTGAGCCACCCACCATGAGCACCACACCAAATTCTCCCATGGTATGCGCAAAGGAAAGGGCTGCGGCAACAAGCACACCACCCTTGGATGCGGGTAAAATGATGTGACGCAAAGTTTGCTTGATATTCATGCCCCGTGTTTTACCAAGCTCTAACCACGATTGCGGCACGGCTCGAAAGGCTTGTTGCATGGGTTGTACCGCAAAGGGCAACGAATACAACAAGGATGCCAACACCATGCCCGAGAATGAAAATGCCAGTGAACTATCAAACACGGAAGCCCATATTTGCCCCAACGCAGCATCTGGCGCAATCAACAAAAGTACATAATAACCCAATACTGTAGGCGGCAAGACCAAAGGCAAGGCGACAAACACTTCCAAAGCCGTGCGCCCCCTAAACGATTTGAATGCCAATACATACGCCAAAGGCAAAGCCATCAGCAGTAAAAGTAGCGTGGTGGTGAGTGCGAGTTGTAATGAAATAGTTAAAGCATCAAGCAACACTATCACCTGCTTGTATTACTCGAAGCTTATCGATTGCAGTATCAATTACTTTGATAAGCCTCTTATATCGCCAACCACTAATTTTACCCTCTCTGTCTATCACTTCTCTTTCAAGGAGTACTTTTACATCTTCTAACCAAGGCAATTCATCAAGTAAAATTTTGTTGTATTCACTAAACTCATACCTACGCTCAAACGCACTAACAACTGTTCTCTGGTCTTTGGACTTGTCCAAAGCATCCATAAACCTTATTGGCTTAATATACTTTAAAATAGGTATGCTAAAATATTTCTGAACCTCAGAGTTACTAAGCACAAGCATCTGTTCAAATAAACGCGTATCACTTTCCATTATATTCATAAGCTCTTCTGCTTGAATGGGAAAGCTTTCCTCTGCAACTTCTTGTTTCTTTTGATTTAAGTAGTTAACGAACTCTTGGAACTCTTCCTCTTCCCTGCCAAAATAAGCTAAAGAAAAGTGTGCTTCCGAGTCAAAATTGTCTCCATCTTTAAGAAAGGTCAGGCTTTTTTCCTCAACTAATTTATCAACATAATCTGTAAACTTCTGAAGAACCTGCTTAGAGCTATCCTTATTAATGCCTTTCTTCGACATCCATAAAAATAACCCAAAAACATGAAGAATAACAGGTTCTTCTTTATAAACCTGCCTTGATAGTGATTCTAATACTATCTCTTTTCTACTTTCAAACTCTTCATCTGTAGCATCTACAGCATGCCATAACTTTATCCAATCTGGTGTATTCTTATCTTGGAAGTGGCTACTATTGAAAACAGCTTCATTTAGTTTTTCCTGCGTAAAAAAACCTGAACTAAAAAACTCTTTCCATAGTTCCACCCCCAAAACAGGTGTATATGAGTTATAAAGAAGGTATTTTTTTCTATGCACAAAGGGAGAATTATTATCTTGATCCAATATACTGCTATGGAAAAAAGAAGGGATTTGCTCACTAGAAATATTCGCACTTCTTATTTCTAGTGAAAGCATAGCTAAAACTATTAGAATTTCCTCTAACAAGCCTGTGGCTTCTTGTGCTTCTTCGGGAAGGTTCCTGAAAATATATTCGAAATCCTGAACGATTTTCTTTAAGGTTCTTAAGTTTGTTTGCTTAGACTCTTGTAATATAATTTCTAAAAGAAAGGTATTCTTTTCTAAATGCTCTCTACAACATAAATCTTCAACATTCATGCAAAAACTTTTAAAAGCCTCATTAATGCTTGTCTGAATTTCAAACTCTTGACCAATAAGTTTCTCTTTTACTTTTGGGTACTCCTCATCCTCAACTTTTGAATCTTCTGCTAGAATAATAACATGACGCTTATCGTGCTCGACAAAGGCATTTATATAACCCAACACTTCTTGTGCGGGCATTTTACAACGCTCCAAGTCATCAAAAATTAAAATTTTACCCTTAGTTTTCGTTAAATGTTGCTTTAAATACTGACGCCCACTTGTGACATCAATTCCAACTGTCGATTTTAAAGAGCTTGAGGCAAGCCGTCCAACCGCTCGCAAACTATCCGAACCCAGCCTCGGGTTTACAGACTGAAAAAGAGCATCATCTATTTGAGATACACTATTCAATCCATACAAACTGATATAAACAAACTTCTTGTCCCTATTATCGCTTTGATATTTTGAAATGAAGTGGCTTTTCCCACAGCCCCACTGACCCTTTAATAAAACTGCATAAGAAGGGTGTTCCAAGCCGCAGTAGAAGTCCAAATAATCACTAACTTGTTTATTTACTGACATTTTTGACCTCTAAACTTTCATAAAGCTCTCGAGAGTTTTTATTGCTTGTTAATAGAGCCGCCACATAAGGAATGGTTGCCACATGGCTTTGACTCTCTGCCACAGGCACAAATGCTGCATCGACTAAACCTTGATTCACCATCATGGAAGCTTGCATGGCATTTTGCGCATACACAAGTTTAGGCTGAACTGCCTTCCACATCCCTCGCTTCTGCAAAAGCCGCTTAGCAGCGGCACCAAAGGGTGCGATTTGCGGATTGGCAATCGCAATTTTATGCATGTTAGGTTGCAGAAGCTCTTGCAAATCAGTGGTGAAACGATTGCCAAGCTGAACCCCCAAATAACCATAGCCCATAGCTTTATGCGGCTTATCCAAATCTATCTTTTGCGAACCTGCGGCAATGAATATATCAAACGGTGCGCCCTGCTTGATTTGGTTATACAAACGACCCGTAGAGCCTGATACCAAACGCACAGCAACATCATGCTTGGCTTCAAATTGCTTGCTGTATTGCATGGCTTGGGGATAAAGGCTGGATGCTACGGCGACTGTTAAAGTCTCGCTGGAAAAAGCAGGAAAACCACAGAGACACAGAGACACAAAGAACAGCATTGTTTTGATTTTTCTTTGTGCCTTGGTGACTTTGTGGTGAATATTTACAGCCAATTTAGCCACCAATATGAATCATGGAGCGTTTATCGGCATCAGAATCAAAGGCATAGGTGCCGATTTCAGGTTTGATGAGTGCTGAACGGAGGAACACCGCGCGAATATCATCATCGCTACCACCACGACGAATCACATCGCGTAAATTCATATGCTTATCTTCGGGCAGACATGAACGCAGCCCCCCATCCGCCGTGAGACGTAAACGATTGCAGCCTTCACAAAACCTATCCGACATGGGCATGATAAACCCAACTTCACCTTTGCCATGTTTAAGCGGCAAATACCTAGCTGCCGTATTGCCTGTTTGCA
>JALSZC010000288.1 GCA_027059605.1 Ghiorsea sp.
CACCTGATTCAGATATTCAAGTAGAGGTGGTCACAGGCGCAACAGCATTGAATGCCTGCGCATCATTGGTGGGCGCACCATTAACTCATGATTTCTGTTCGATTTCATTATCCGATTTGCTTACACCTTGGCCAACCATTCGCAAGCGCATTGATGCAGTGGGTGCAGCGGATTTCGTGATTGGCTTATACAATCCCAAATCGGGCAGGCGTACTCAGCAAATTGTGGAAGCGCAGCGCATTTTATTGCAACACCGCGACCCCAAAACACCTGTCGCGATTGTAAAATCGGCATACCGCCGCCGCCAAAATATTCAAATGACGACTTTGGATGAAATGGCAGATAAAGAAATTGGTATGTTGACCACTGTGCTCATCGGTAACTCATCAACTTATATTCAAGAAGGTTTGATGATTACACCACGTGGTTATGCCAATAAATATGATGATTTAACGGGTGATGCCAAAGATGGCGAAAAGGCAGGGCGCTCACTGACCATGGGCTTGGAAGGCTGGTATGGTTGCGTGCGCCAATGGCTTGAAGATGGTAATCATCAACCATGGGAAAAGATTGCAGCGCATTTTAATGTGCCTGTAGGTGAAATTTTAGAGGCTGTGGCAGGGGCGAGTGATGATGAGCCTGCTGGCGGTTATACCTCTGTGCGCGCAGATGAGAGTTTAGAACGTATTGTTCAAGCTTTGCCAACATGGGGCAAATTGCGCGTAGTGATTCGCTCACCAGCAGGTGCAGTCACCGAATGTTTACTCACAGGCGACCAGTTTGAAATGAAAGGTGATTGGCTGAATGTGGTCACTGACACTTTCCATGTGCATGTGAATTGGGCGAATGTGCATCATGCCTACCTTGCCAAACGCGGTGGAAAATCGTTGGGCGCTCATTTTGTCAATGAAGCTGGTGATATGGTGTTCCGCGTGTTGTTGGTAAAAGATGGTGATGATTTTAGCACGGATGCGCTTGCTGCGTTTGAAAAGACTTGGAAGGGTCTTTTATGAAAATAGGCCAGCTAGTAAGGCAGTTTTTACCCAAAATATTTGAGTATTGCGAAAAGGCTGATGCTGAAGAACTTAACCGTTTGATGTCCCATACCTATTCATTAGGTACTTTTCATTTGACAGCTTACCCTTTTTGTCAGGAAGTTTCTAAAATTGAAACTAGTCAGTCCTGCCGTTACTGGGTTAAAGAGTATGAGGTTCAGGGCAAGGTAGTACGCATATGTAGTCAGTGGTTTGTGTGGCATAAGCCTTATTTTGTACAATATTTAGTAAAAAAGGGAATTGTAAGTAAAGAAGAATTTGGCAGTGAAGCGTTATCGATTGAAGAAAGCGTAACTAAGTACAAACAAGAAGCTAACCCAAGAAAGAGCTCTCGATATAAGAATATCGCGATAGGGAATGCTCAAAATTTAGTTGTTCGAAATATTCTTAGTAATTTAGGACATGAGAACTTTTCAGAGAAGGACTGGGGTGACACAAAAAAATACTTTTCCTATAAATGTGCATACTGTGGAGAAGAAAAGAAATTAGAAATGGATCATGCAGTTCCGATTAATAAACAAATGATGGGAGAGCACAGGCTGGGAAACTTAATTCCTTCGTGCCATGAGTGTAACAGTAAGAAAGCAACAAAAGATTTTCGAGAGTTTCTTGGTACAGATGAAACTAAAATTCAAAAAATAGAAGCTTATATGAGAAGTAAAGGCTATGAACCTCTCGATGATGAGAATGTGGCAGAGCTTCTTGAGATGGCATATCGGGATGTAGCTGATGTCGCAACACGGTATATTGCTATCATTAACAGATTGTTGGATATAAAGGATAGTTGAAGATATGATTCTAGTGCAGATGCACTGG
>JALSZC010000289.1 GCA_027059605.1 Ghiorsea sp.
GGTTTATGGGAAATGCTCAAGCCTAAACTTGTGTATGCGCAAAATGCCATGCAAGCTTCCATGATGGTGAATCAAGGTTTGGTGGATGCAGCTTTTGTGCCTGTGCAAGCAGCGCAAGCTGTCATAATGCGTATTCCGTACACAGTATTTCTATTGGTTCCAAGTGAATCAGCGCAAGCCTTTTTTGATGGTTTAACACCATGATGGATGCATTGATTATTTCATTACAACTAGCACTCACCACCACGCCGCTTTTATTGCTGATAGCTTTGCCTTTGGCGTATGTGCTGGCATTTGTCTCGTTTAAAGGGCGCACGATATTGGAAGTGTTTGTAGCTTTGCCTTTGGTCTTGCCGCCTACGGTGCTTGGGTATTATGTGTTGCTGTTGATTGCGCCTGATTCTGCGCTGGGTCAAATGTGGACGCGTGTGTTTGATAGTTCATTGGCATTTTCATTTTCGGGCATGGTGTTGGCTTCGCTTTTGTATTCACTTCCCTTTGCCGTGCAGCCCATGCAGCAAGCATTTCGAGCCGTTCCGAAATCATGGTTAGAGCTTGGTAAAACACGGGGCATGAGTATCAAACCAATGCTGCGACATATCATTTTGCCTGCATCCAAAGGTGGTGTGCTTGTTGCCGCAGCCCTTTCCTTTGCCCATACCATGGGTGAATTTGGCGTGGTGCTTATGGTGGGTGGCTCGATTCCGGGTGAGACTAAAGTGGCAAGCATTGCTCTGTTTGAATTGGTGGAAATGCAGCAGCAACAGCAAGCTGCGCAACTGGCTTTGATATTATTGGCTGTATCATTTCTCATGTTATCCGTGGTGTATAGCATCAATCGTAAACCCTTGGTGGTTGGCTCATGAATCATATTCGCATGACAACCACGCTGGGCAGTCTGGATTTGGATGCGCAAGCTGAATTTTCCAGAGAAATTATTGTTGTTTCAGGTGAGAATGGGTCGGGTAAAACCACATTGTTGCGTTGTCTCGCGGGTTTGGAAGATTGCCAAGGTCAGTTTCAGATAGCTGGTGATGTTTGGTTGGATAGCGCGGCAGAATTTGTGAAGCCTACCGAACAGCGAAACATTGGTTTTGTGTGGAGTGATGCCGTGCTTTTGCCGTGGTTGAATGCAGAAGCCAATATCATGTTGGGTGTGAAGGATGGTGATGCAGCTTGGTTCACCAAAGTGTGTGAAGCTTTAGAAGTCAACCCATTGCTCAAACGAAAACCAGCCATGCTTTCTACAGGTGAAGCGCAGCGGGTATCATTGGCTAGGGCATGGTATATCAAGCCATCGTTATTGTTGTTGGATGAGCCTTTTTCAGCCCAAGCCCCCGATATTCGATTGCGGTTGCGGCAGGCATTAAAGGATTTACAACAAACTTTGGATATTCCTGTGTTGATGGTTAGCCACGATGCGGAGGATGCCAAAGTGTTGGCGCAGCAGCATTGGCGTATGCGTGAAGGAAAATTGATGGTGTCTATAAATCGTCATTCCCGCGAAGGCGGGAATCCAAAAGAGAAGAAGGTGAATCATGAGTGACTTAACGCATTTCGATAAAGCAGGGCGAGGGCGCATGGTGGATGTGTCGGATAAAGAAATCACCACGCGCATTGCTATTGCCAGCGGTGAAATTCATATGCTAGAAAACACGTTGCAACATATCCAACAAGGCAAACTTAAAAAAGGTGATGTACTCGCCATTGCCGATGTGGCAGCGATTATGGGGGCGAAAAAAACACCTGATTTGATTCCCATGTGCCATCCTTTGATGCTGTCGGGCATTGATGTGTCATTTTCAGAATTGACGGAAACCTGCGGCTTAAAAGTTGAAGTATCGGTGAAATGCAAAGGCAAAA
>JALSZC010000290.1 GCA_027059605.1 Ghiorsea sp.
AGGGCAAACTATTTTTACTGTGCCGACTGCAGCAAGTTAAAGGTTGAGCTTGAAGCGAACACGTTTTGCGCCATCACCAACAGGTTTGTTACACCTTGGTAACATCTATTCAGCTTTAGTCTGTGAAGGTTGGGCAAAGGAGCATGATGCGCAATTTTTATTGCGTGTGGAAGATATTGATTTTACCCGCTGCAAACCCAAACATACAAAACAATTACTCGATGATTTGGCATGGTTGGGTATATCTTTTGATGATGTGTCGTTTCAGCAACAACGTTTAGCGTTGTATGAAAAAGTTTTGCAACAATTGATTGATATGAATGTGTTATATCCATGTTTTTGTACGCGAAAAGAGGTTGATGCAGCATTGCTGGCGCAAAAAGAGAAGGGCAATGTTCAACAACGTGGCTTAGACCCGTACCCTGGTACTTGTAAACAACTTAATAAGCAACAACAGCAACAAAAAATGCAGAAGCAGGCTTATGCTTGGCGTTTGGATTGTGAGGCTGTGGCGCAACGAATAGGGCGGAAACATGCTTGGTATGATATGCAAAATCATGAGCATTGCTTTGATGTATTGGAAGATATTGGTGACGTGATTATTGGACGTAAGGATATTCGTTTTAGTTATCACCTATGTGTGGTGGTGGATGATGCAAAACAAGGTATTACTCATGTGATTCGAGGTGAAGACTTACGCAGTAGCACCCCTGTACACCGCATGCTGCAGGGGTTGTTAAATTATGAGTCACCGCAATATTTGCATCATAAGCTTATTACAAATGAACAAGGTAAACGTTTGGCGAAAAGTAAGGTATCACCTGCTTTAAAAAGCTTGCGAGATAGTGGGATGACCGCTAAAGAAATACGCCAGTCTTTAGGTTTTTAAGGTTTTATTCTTCACCTGAAAGCAAACGTGCTGCGGCTTCGTGATCCACATGGCGAATATCGTGACCACGTTCCATATAAATAACCATTTCTGCAATATTGGTAGCATGGTCGGCAATACGCTCAAGGTTTTTTGCTACATTGGATAAAATAATAGATGAACCAATCACTCTTGGGTCTTCCATCATATAAGTGAGCATTTCTCGGTACATACGTTTGTATAAAATATCAATACCTGCATCTTTTTCGATAACAAGCATGGCAAGCTCTGTGTCACCACGTGAGAATGCGTCCAAAGCACGTTTGACTTGGCGTACCACTTTCTCACCCATAATATCAAGGTTAGAGAAGTTTCTGGGTGGATTTTCTTCGGCGCGTAACATGCCTTGGGCGATACCAGAAGCCAAATCACCCATACGCTCTAGATCCGTGACCAACTTGATAATACCCATAATAAAACGCAAGTCACCGGCTGCAGGCTGCCTGCGCACCAATATTTCACGGGTCATTTCATCACATTGAACTTCCAAGGCATTAATCGCTTTATCGCGCTCTAGGGTTTTAAGTGCAAGCTCTTCATTTTGCTCAAGCATGGACTTCACAGCATTTTCAATCGCCTGTTCCACCAAGCCACCCATAGCAAGAATATGTGTCTTTATTTCATCAAGCTCTTCATCAAAGCGTTTCATGGTATGTAATGGCATGTTTGTTCCTTTATTAAAAATAATAGAGTGTGGGTTTATAATTTATGCCAAAGAAAAAAGCAAGTATAATCAATGGGTTGTGATATAGCTTACAAAATATATGTAGCGAAAAAATATGTGCGTTAAATATATTTATTCATCTTCATCATCAAGCACATCATTGAGTTCTTCTATGCTTAAATGGCGAACTTCATGTGAACTGGATGCATAAATAATCATTTCGGCAATATTGACAGCATGGTCACCTATACGCTCAATAACTTTGGCAATATTGCTTAAAGCAATAGAGTGACTAATACTTGCTGGGTCTTCAGCCATACGTGTAAGTAGCACTCTCTGGCAATTTTCATACGAATCATCAAGTAACTTATCTTGCTCAATCACTTTTTTAGCCAAAAGAACATCATTATTAATAAAGGCTTTCCGCGTATTTTTGACTTGTGTGAGCAAAATCTCACGCATGATAGGCACAGAGGTTGATTTTCTTGGAATAAAACCATCCATTTCTAAAGCATTTTTTGCTAGTTTAGTTGCTAAATCACTCATACGCTCAAGGTCAGTTACAATTTTTGTTGCAGAAAAAACGATTCGTAAATCTGATGCGGCAGGTTGAAACTGGATAATTAATGTACGCGCTAACTCGTCAATTCTAAGCTCTAAGGTGTTGACCACATCATCGCGTTCAATCACACGTTTTGCCATTTCAACATCAACATCAAAAATTGAAGCTAGGCTTTGCTTAATGTTTTTTCGTGTAATTTTAAACATGGTATTGATAAGCTGGTGTAACTCATTGAGTTCATCATCAAAGCGGCTAAGTGTGTGTGGCATAGTTATCTCCTAACCAAATCGACCAGTAATATAGTCTTCTGTTTGCTGTTGTTGGGGCTGGCTAAAGAGAGATGAGGTTTCACCAAATTCAATTAAATTACCCATATAAAAGAATGCGGTGTTATCAGATACTCGAGCAGCTTGTTGCATATTATGTGTCACCATAATAATGGTAAAGTCTTGCTTAAGTTCATCAATGAGCTCTTCAATTTTTGCTGTAGCGATAGGGTCAAGTGCAGAGCATGGCTCATCCATTAAAATCACATCAGGTTTGACAGCGATTGTGCGGGCAATACAAAGACGCTGTTGTTGACCACCTGAAAGGGCAGTGCCTGGTTCATGCAGTTTATCTTTGACTTCATCCCAAATGCTGGCTTTACGTAATGCTGTTTCTACAAGCTCATCCATGCCTTGTTTATCCACCATACCGTGAATTTGTGGCGCATAAATAATATTTTCATAGATACTTTTGGGGAAGGGATTAGGTTTTTGGAATACCATACCAACATGGGTACGCAGTTGAACCACATCAACATCAGGGGCATTAATATCTTTACCATCTAAAAGTATACTTCCTTCAATACGGCAATCCACAATCCTATCATTCATGCGGTTAAGGCATCTTAGTAGGGTTGATTTACCACAGCCTGATGGGCCAATAAGGGCGGTCACTTTTTTAGCTTCAAAATCAACATCTATACCATGCAAAGTTTCATGGTCGCCATACCAAAGCTTTAAGTCAGACACACTAATTTTAGGTTTACTCATAGGGGCTTACCACCTCACTTCAAACTTTTTACGTAAATATACTGCCAACGCATTTAAACTTAATAATACGGTTAAAAGCACCAAAATACCTGCTGCGGTGCGCTCTTCAAATGCGCGAATAGATTCTGATGACCATGTATAAACTTGTGCAGGCAATACCGTTGCAGCATCAAATATGCTTCCAGGTGCATCGGGTATATACGCCATCATGCCAACAATCAACAAAGGTGCAGTTTCACCCATAGCTTGGGCTAAGCCAATAATTGAACCTGTTAAAATACCGGGAAAAGCTAAGGGTAAGACGTGGTGTATGACCACTTGAAGGCTAGATGCACCCAAACCAAAAGCCGCATCACGTATGCTTTGTGGTACAGATCGTAGTGCCGCACGAGTACTAATGATAATCACGGGCAATGTCATCAGGGCAAGGGTCAATCCGCCAGCTAAGGCTGAAGAACGTGGTACGCCCATCACATTGATAAAAATAGCAAGCCCTAATAAGCCATATAAGATAGAAGGAATAGCGGCAAGGTTATTGATGTTCACTTCAATAGCTTGAGTAAACCTATTATCAGGTGCAAATTCTTCCAGGTAAATGGCTGTCATTACGCCAATAGGTACTGATACAGCAATTGTAATGAGTAATACCATGATAGAGCCCATAGCAGCAGCAAGTACGCCTGCATTTTCAGCCATTTTGGAATCACCACGAGTAAAAAAGTTGGTATTAAAACGAAACTCAATTTTTCCATCTTGGTGCATCTGTTCAACTGTTTTGCGATACTTCTTCTTCAGACCATGACCTTCATGCCCTTTTAAGAACTGGTCAACCCTATGGTTGGCAAGTGCCCATTCTTCTTGCGTGGTGTTCATAAGCTCAGGGTGAGCTTCTAGTTTTTGCCCCAGTGTGCGCAAGAATGATTTGCTAACCAAACGACGGTATGTTTTGGGAATAGCTCTGTTGTAGTTGTGTATCATGCTCTGATTATAGGAAACAGGCACTTGAATATAAGCTTGTTCAAAAGCTGGCACTGCTTTACCAATAATATCAACAAAGAAAAAGATTAAGAAACAAAGGGCAAAAACAATGGCTGCAAGCCCATAAAACTTGAAACGCTTATCAGCACGATAGCGGCGTTTTAATTGGGGAGACAAGCTCATTATTCATACCTCTGGGTAAATTTTCGTACAATAATAGTAGAACCAATATTCAGCACTAGTGTAACAATCAATAGAACCAAGCCCAAAGCAAATGCAGCTAGGGTAAATGCAGAATCAAACTCTTGGTCACCTGTTAATGCTTCAACAATTTTAACGGTAACTGTTGTCACGCCTTCCAAAGGGTTGGCGGTAAGGTTGGGGCGAAGTCCTGCTGCCATGACCACAATCATGGTTTCACCGATAGCTCGGGAGACCGCTAATAAGAAAGCAGCAATAATGCCAGGAAATGCGCTCGGTAAAACCACATGGCGAATGGTTTCTGATTGTGTTGTGCCAAGTGCCAGTGAACCATCACGTAGCGGCTGAGGCACTGCACGAATCACATCATCAGAAAGCGATGAAACAAAAGGAATAATCATCACCCCCATAATTACCCCTGGTGCAAGTGCGTTGGTGAAGTCTGCATGTAAACCCAAAGCTTCAGCAGCCTTTACAACCAAGGGGCTAATGGTGATGGCAGCAAAAAAACCATAAACAACTGTGGGAATACCCGCCAAAACCTCTAATGTTGGTTTTAGGATGTTACGCGCACGGCTACTTGCATATTCAGACATATAAATTGCAGCAAATAAACCTATGGGAATAGCCACAAGCATGGCAATGACAGTTATCATTAATGTGCCTGCAAAAATAGGCAAAGAGCCAAATTCTGGCACAGCACCACCTTCATCGCGCCCTGCGCCAATCAAGAATGCTGTGTCAGGATTCCAGGTTGTACCTGTAAGGAAGTCCCAGAGTGGGATGATGTTAAAAAAGCGAATAGCTTCAAAAAGTACTGAAAAGACAATACCTATTGTGGTAAGAATAGAAATTAAAGCAGCAATAAAAAATAAGCGTTTGGATGTTTTCTCAACGGCTTGTCTTGCTCTGAAATTGCGCTGTATATGTTTGATGCTAATAGCGAAATTGATTATTGCAGTTATAAAGACGATAGCAAGCAAGGCTTGAGGTTGTGAAACCAAGCCGCTCATATGTAAAATAGAATATATAAAACCGATAATAAATGCTGGGGTAAGGATTTTACTTACGGCGTACCAGCCAAAAAAATTGGGGCGAGAATGAAGTCTACCTTCTGTGTTTTCGATATGGATAGCTTTATTGCGAGCAAATACATAAGCCGCAATGGATAAAATAAGAAGACCAGCGGTAAACCAAAGAAAGATATCTGCTGTTGTCATGGGGTATTAAAGCTCCGTGTAAATATCTTGAACTACATAAAAATCGTGAGGGCGAAACTAAAACATTTGTCACTGCATGGGAAGCAGAAAGGGGAGGGCAAAAAAAAGGCTGAGGAAGTTCCTCAGCCTTAGATTTACTTCAATACTGCTTAATGTTTCTTCGCAAAATCTGCTGCTGTTAGATTTTTCAAAGTTTTCAAGTTTGCACGGTAGTGAGCAAGTTCCTCTTTAGGTAAAGGAATCAAGCCAATGTCAGTACACTCACCATCTTTACCAATCATTTGATCACTCATGAACAAGTTAGCATATTCCATCATACCTGGTACTTTGCCAATGTGTGATTTTTTGATGTAGAAGTATAGTGAACGAGATAGCGGATATGTGTGACCAGAAATAGTTTCTGGGGTTGGGATAACGCCATCAATGATTGCTGGTGCAATACTATCGCTGTTTTCTTCTAGGTAGCTGTAACCAAAGATACCCAAAGCAGATGTATCACGAGCAAGCTTTTGCACGATTAAGTTATCATTTTCACCAGATGGGATATAAACGCCATCTTGACGGATTTTATGATATTTTTTGTATGCTTTGTTTTTCTTTTTGTCAGCTTTATAAAGCTTAGTGTAAACATCCATGTGTTTGGTCAAGTGTTTCAAAATCATGTCTTCGAATGCATCACGTGTACCAGAAGATGTTGGAGGGCCATAAATGCGGATGGCGCGGTGTGGCAATTTAGGGTTGATTTCATTCCAGAAGTGGTAGTTGTTTTTAACCAAGTGAGAACCATCTTTGCTTGGAACTTCCGCAGCCACAGCCAACATCATATCTTTGCGAGAAAGGCTAATGCTTGGTGCTTTTTTAGATTGTGCGATAGCAATACCATCGTAGCCGACAACCATTTCTGTAATGTCTTTCACACCATTTTTCTGGCATTTTGCAAATTCTTTCGCTTTCATACGACGAGAAGCATTGGTGAAATCTGGTGTGTCCATGCTAGCACCAGCACAGAATAATTTCATGCCGCCGCCAGAACCTGTAGATTCAACAACTGGTGTTTTGAATTTACCTGTTGCACCCAAAGCTTCAGCTACATAGCTAGAGAATGGATAAACTGTTGAAGAACCAACAATCTGAATATTTTCTTCAGCTTGGGCGATATTCGCGCCTAGCGTGAAGCATGTTGCAGCAACTGCTGCAATAGCAATAATTTGTTTTTTCATCAATGAACTCCTTTGTTCAATTAAAGTTTGTGACACTCTACGGCTTTATGTGACAGTGATATGACACGCCGTAAGTATTTTTTTAGCTAAAATAGAAAAAACCACCAGCCTTGCAGCTGATGGTTCTCCTAGGATATTAAACTTGAGAGAGTTTAAAATTATTGGCTTAGAATTTAAGCTGAGTAAATAGCCCAATTTCTTTTGCTGTTGTTGCTGTGTTGCCTGTAGTGGTTTTTTGAGCATCGTAAGCAAAAGAAAGTGTTACACCATGTGTAGCATAGTAGTCGACACCGAACACTTGGTGGTCTTTCTTGTCACCGTTAGATACCGTGCCAGTCCATTTTAATTGCTCTACACGAGCAAATGCACCATATTCACCACCGAACTTAGCCCAACCCCATACTGCGTTAGCAGTCATGTCTTCGCCAGTAGTCGTTTTGTAATTGGTTACTTTGATAGTATTGAAGCCAGCGCGGTAATCATGTGTGCCATAAGAAGCCATCAATTGTGTCAAGGTTTCTTTGTCAGCAATGTTTACAGTGCTATCAGTTTTCTTACCTTTGTAACCGTTACGATATTGCAATGAAATATCTACGCCTTTTACTGGAGCAATAGAGATACGTGAGTTGAAGTCTAGCGCACCTGTTTTTGCAGGTGCACCGTAACCAGCGCCTGCAGTTTCAGTTACCCAGTAGTTTACCATACCATCTGCCAATTTACCTTTAAGACCAATGCCGTTATCAGCAGAAGAATCAAGTTTAAAGTGGTCTGTAGTTACTTTCGCTACAAAGCGATGTTTCCAAAGGTGTTGTTCGTAATCAATCCAAGGCGTGTGTGACAAGCCTAGACGAAGCGTTGCCGCTTCCGAGAATTTGCCTTCCAAGAAAGCATATTTAACATATACATTTTGATCTTTACCTAATGCGGACTCATTATGAATATCTGTTGTAAAACGTGCTTTCCAGATACCAGTATAGTATTCAGCTTGCATATAGAAACGATCCAAGTTGCCACCGATTGTTTTTGCGCCAGCACCATCATCGTTTTGTGTGAAGCCTAAAAAAGCTTTGCCGCTGATTTTTAGTTTTGTGTCGCCTTTTTCAGCTACTGTCACGCCACCAGCATGTGCTGCTGTAGCAGTTAAAGCAGTTGCTAGTGCAAGTGCTGTTAATGATACTTGTTTTTTCATGTTATATCCCTTCCTAGTTGGTAATATATATCAGTGCGATGCACCGAAAGTTTATCTTACGCACAGTGTAGGAAGTTTTGTGACAGCAATATGACAAGTAGTGTATGTTTTTCATGTCATCATCTTGTCATCTTTATATAGATTAATCCCTGACCATTAAAGAGAAGGAGATTATTTATGAGTATTGAGAATATTATGGAATATTCTAAGAAAGAAGTCATGGTTGAACCATTGATTGAATCCAATGCGGACTTTCAAGCGTTTTATCATTTACCATTGATTGCAGAAATGAAGAAGAAACATGCGATGACATTGTTTAGTTGTATGACACGTGAAGATTTTGAAGTGGGTGATGTAATTTATGAAGCAGGTACACCATCTGTGGGGAAAATGAACTTAATTTTAGATGGCAAAGTGAATGTTAAAAGTGAAAGTGGCTACCCATTTAGTAGCCTGAGCAAAGGTGATGTTTTTGGTTTATTTTCATTCTTGGATGAAAATAGAAATCATTCGGTTACACTTACCGTGGAAAAAGCGACAACAGTATTAAGTATTGATAGGGCTTATTTTGATTTGATTGCTTTGGAAGAGCCGAAGTTGGGGCATCAATTGATGCGTTTTATGTTTAGACTTTTAAGCAAAAAGGCATCGGAGTTGGAAGTAGAGTATGCACATATGCATCGCTTTGCATTTGGTGGGAAGGTGTGAATGACAACAAGCAGTAAACATATCCTTATTGTTGAAGATGATTTCTCTATCGCAAGGTTGATAGAGATTCATTTGCAACGGGAAGGCTATGATACAACTATATGTGATAATGGCTTAGATGCCCAAGATTTGTTGCAGAAAAACCAATACAGCGCTTTAATTTTAGACCGCATGATTCCTGGCAAGCGAGGTTTAGATGTGTTGCGTTGGATTCGAGGGCATGAAAAGTTGACCACGCTTCCTGTATTGATGGTAACAGCTTTAACCATGACCGATGAAAAAATTCGAGGCTTAAATGAAGGTGCTGATGATTATATTGGTAAACCTTTTGAGCCTGATGAGTTGGTAGCGCGTTTGGCAGCTTTATTGCGCCGTTCCACCAGTAGTAAAACAGAAACCTTTGATTCCCAAGCTATTCAAATGAATGAAGAAAGCATGGAGGTGAAAGTGGATGGTAAACTACTATCACTTAGACCCTTAGAGTTTAAGCTTTTACAAACCTTGATGGCTAAATCGGGTAGGGTACTTTCTCGTGAACAATTATTAGATATGGTGTGGGGTATGGACTCATTTGTTGAGGAACGTACTGTGGATGCAACAGTAAAACGTTTGCGTAAAGAGCTTGCAATTTGTGGGCAAGGGGAGTGCATACAAACGATTCGTGGCATGGGTTATCGTTTTCAAGAGAAAGTATGATTGGTGAAGTTTTTTTATGGGTTTTAGCATGTTTAGGGTTGATATTTTGGTTAGCTTTTCGCCTTAACCAAACATCTAAGCAATTGCAGGCTCATGAAGCTAAATATGATCAGCTTAAACGTGAATATGATAGCTTAAAAAGTACGTTGGCGACGCGTGGGCGTAGATTGGATGTGTTACTATCTACCATCTCAGAAGTTGTTTTACGCGTAGATGAACAAGGGCGTGTATTGGGTGGTAATGAACAAGCTGAAGCATTATTTAACTTTAAACATGGCATTGTATTACCACAATCTATTCTTGTGTTTTATCGTGATAGCGAGTGGTTAAAAGCATTTCAGCGAGCTATTGATGCCTTACCAGAGCAAAGAACCTTGCCTGAAATGAAGGTGAATGGGCGGGTGTTATTACCACGTTTAGCGGCTTTGAGTGATAAAGAAGCATTGTTGCTATGCTTAGATGTCACTGCATATACGCATTTACAACAAAAGCAAAAATCACTGCTGGAAAACTTGATGCATGACTTAAAAACTCCACTTACGTCATTATTGGGCTATGCACGAAGTATGGAAGCCTTTGCTGATGATGAAGCTTTACGTCGTGAAGCAATAACAGTCATTGTAAAAGAAGCTAAACATATCAATAATTTAATGAACAGTATGCTAACGTTGAATCAAATAGAGCATGATAAGACTGAATATGATGCGTCTTGCTCTATTATTCATGTTCATCAACAGGTATGGGACTCGTTACAACATAAAGTACAAGCTAAGGACATAAAGTTGGATGTATATGTTGATTTAGATAGTGAAATGGTAGGTATGAGTGAAGTAGATTGCCATCGTATTTTGATGAATATTGCTGAAAATGCATTAAAATTTTCACCAGAAGGGTCGAATATTTTTTGTCGGATTGTTGAGCAAGAAGCATGTATTGCTGTTTCTATTCAAGATCAAGGCTATGGTATTCCTGAAATTCACTTAAAACGGGTTGTAGAGCGTTTTTATCGTGTGGATAATGTAAGAGGGCGTGAGAAACAAGAAGGGCATGGTTTGGGATTAGCAATTGTTAAAGAAACCTTAGAGAGAGATGGTGGTCACCTTCATTTGGAAAATAGTGACGAGGCTGGTTTGCTTGTTACAATCGCTATGCCTAAGGCAGCTTAGTTTTTATTTGTGAGGCAATTGTCTATTTATGTGGCAGCTGACAATTTTTGTCACTTTTTTAAACCTTCTAAGCCTTTGTTTTATAAGTAAAAAATGGTCGGGACGGCAGGATTTGAACCTGCGACCACCACACCCCCAGTGTGGTGCGCTACCAAGCTGCGCTACGCCCCGTTATTTAGATGTATAGTTTAGAAATCAAGAAGACGTTTGATGTTTTCTAGCTCTTCACGAATAGTATTGAGGCTAACTGTAGCGTTGTTGTGCTTGGCTTCAACAATTTCTGAAATATCACCCGTGGCAAGGCGTTTTTTTGCACCTCTAATGGTAAAGTTTAGGTCATATAATAAATGTTTTATTTGTAGAGCAATATAGACATCACGATGACGATAAAACCTACGGTTGCCACTCTTTTTAACAGGTTTTAAGTGCTTAAATTCGGTTTCCCAATAACGTAGAACATGGGGTTCAATATCACATAAGTCACTAACCTCACGGATAGAAAAAAAGAGCTTATCAGGGAGGGTGGGGACATTAATACCTGCTTGTTTTAAAACTTTTAACTGAGAAGAGCCTTGGGCACTCATAGGTGTTTATGTGCCCCTTAATCTTTTTTTAGTTGGTCTTTAACAAGTTGGCTGGCTCGGAATGTTACAACTTTTCTAGGCTCAATAATAATACTTTCGCCAGTTTTAGGGTTGCGACCACGTCGAGAGTTTTTTGCGCGAACCATAAAGTGACCAAAACCTGATATCTTTACATCTTCGCCTTTTTCTAGCGTGTTTTTTATCTCTTCTAGGACAATTTCAACGATTTGTGAGGACTCTTTTTTCGAAAGTCCAACACGATCACAAATAATAGTGGCAATCTCAGCTTTGGTCATAATTCCCTCGGAAGAACTGAAAATAAACTTGCTTTAAGCCTAGTAAGCTAGAAACAGTATTAGCGATAGTATTCAAAGTTATTGTTTTGTCAAGGGTTTTTGGATTTTTCTATTTGGAGCTTGTGGTGTGCTAGCTCGTAGATCTCATCACAAGCATGGGCAAAGCTCTTGCTATGCGTAACCATAATGGTCGCTATATTATATGTTTTACAAGTATTTTTTATCATATTAAATACAGTGTGAGCCGTTGCTTCATCTAGGTTTCCGGTGGGTTCATCAGCTAGTAAAAGCTTGGGTTGTGTGATAATAGCTCGGGCAACGGCAACACGTTGTGCTTCACCACCTGAAAGGTGTGCAGGTATATGTGATGCTCGTTCACTAAGAGCCAGTAATTCGAGTAAGTCTAGTGCTTTCTTTTTAGCATAAGCTTTGCTTTTACCTTGGATGAGCAAGGGTAGCACAATGTTTTCTAAAGCTGTGAGTTCAGGAATAAGGTGGTGAGACTGATAGACAAAGCCAATATCTCGATTGCGTAGTTTGGCTAAGTCTTGCTCTTTTAAAGCATGTATAGCTGTTTTTCCCAAATAGATCTCACCAGAATCAGCTTGATCTAATGTGCCTAAGAGTTGTAAAAGTGTGCTTTTCCCAGAACCTG
Organism: Ghiorsea sp.; assembly: GCA_027059605.1. Lineage (GTDB taxonomy): Bacteria > Pseudomonadota > Zetaproteobacteria > Mariprofundales > Mariprofundaceae > Ghiorsea. The sequence goes on from JALSZC010000290.1 coordinate 12,105, forward strand.
ACTCACCAACAATAGCCATAAAAACTCCAGCTTGCAGGTTGAAGCTGATATCATCAAGAATCTGTAATGGACCGAGTGGTGTTGGGTATGCCTTACTAAGGTTAGTAACAGTGAGCACTTATTTTTTTTCTTTGAGTGTTTTGATAGTATTTACTACACGCTGTTTTAAATAAGCCTCAACAACCTTGCGTACAGTGGGGAACTCTTTAGCAAGTGCATCAAACTTATCACGGGTTAAGGTTAGTAACTCAACATTGCCAATGGCTGTGACACTAGCCGTGCGTGGCTTGCTGGTAAGCATAGATACTTCACCAAAAAATGACCCTTCACCTAGGGTACCTAAAACCACTTCTTTGGTAGATATGCGAACTTTACCTGAACGAATTAGGTAAAATGTACTTTCAACATCACCTTCTTTAATAATAATATCACCATCATGGTAAAAGGATAGGCTAAATTGTTGTGCCAATGGTATGCGGGCATCTTGTGGGATACCTTCAAAAATAGGTGTGATTGCTAAAATACGAGCAAGCACACGTCGTCTGTAAAAATCTTCAACAGTATCATGAATCGACGGGTGTTTTTTTACCCATTCATCAAATACTTTTCGATGAATAATTAATAAGCTTACATCAGATTCAGCAATGGCAGAGTTTTGATGTGGTTCCTTATTCATAAAGGATAATTCACCAAAAAAATCACCTTCACCCAAGCGTGAGAATACTTGCTGTGAACCGCGAACCCCCTTGGTTTCTAACCGTACAGCACCCATACCAATTAAGAATAAAGCATTTGATGTTTCATTGGCTTCGTAAATGACATCACCTGCTGCATATTCTTTCAGTTCTAGAGATTCGATAAAGTCATCCAGTTCTTTACCAGCAAGACCAGAGAGCAAAGGTGTACGCTCAAAACTTAATTTGGCTTTATCCGTTGGTGAGGCTTGTATATCTGATGTGGCACCATGTGGTGCAATGGTGCTAATCGCCCAGTCATCACCACGTTCTGTTGAGAGGTCGCGTAGCTTTTCTTTAATTTCTGTTTGTTCAGGGTCTAAGCGAAGTATAAGTTTGTTAATAGCGATGGCTTGTACAACGAAACCATCATCAGCATAGGCTTTAGCAATTGCAGTATAAGCGCGAACAGCACCTTTAGAATCACCTGTTTTTTCTCGCATTTCTGCAACTTTAGTAAAAACCCTTAGATCTTTTTCATCTTTTTTATGAATTTCAGTATATAGCTTGAGTGCGTCTTCATACTTACCCGCCATCAGGGCTTGCTTTGCTTTCTTTTTTAGCGCTTCTAACGACATAAAACAACTCCCTCATTACTCATAACGCAATGCCTCTGCAGGTGGTACTTTAGCAGCTCGCCATGCAGGGTAAAGCGTTGCTAAGAAACCCATAAGTAAACTGACACTTACAACAATGATAATGGATGTAGGTTCCATAATAGCAGGTACATGGTCAATATAATAGACATCACCCGACATAAATGTGGTATGTGTAACACTTTCAATCCAAGCGACAATAGATTCTAAGTTTGCAGATAAGAAAATACCAGCCAAACAACCCAGTAAAGTTCCAAAGCTACTGAGCAGCATACCCATAAGTAAAAAGATACGAATAATGGAGGTATGTGATGCACCAATCGTTTTAAGAATAGCAATTTCTTTGCGCTTTTCCATAACCACCATCACCAAGGAAGAAACCATATTAAAGATAGCCACCAACACAATTAAGAAAAGAATGATACTCATGGCTGTTCGTTCCATTTTTAAAGCTTGAAAGAAGGACTGATGCCTATGTTGCCAATCTGTAACCCAGGCATCACTTGGTAAAACATTGCGAGCTGTTTGAGCGACTTGTGCAGCTTGCTCTCGGCTTGTTAGGTGCAGCTCAATGCCTGTGATAGCATCGCCCAAACGATTTAAACGTTGCACAGCTTGAATATGAGTAAGAATAAGACCAATATCGTATTCATAAAAACCAGAATCAAAAATACCAGTAATAACAAAAGACTTCATGCGTGGTGAAGCACCCATGGGACTAATACCACCTGAAGGTGTTAGCAGTTGTACTTTATCACCCACGCTGACGGACAGTTTTCTTGCCAACTCTTTACCAATTACAGCTTCAAAAATATTAGTCTGTTGTGGGTTAGGAGGAGATAAAAAAGAACCTTGGCTGATATGTGAAGAAATGACTGTGTCTTGGGCTGCGTCAATACCTTTAAGCATGGCACCAACTGAACGTGTACCATGGTGGGCAAGGGTTTGTGTGCTGATATAGGGTAATGCTTGCTCAACATGTGGTAGTTTTTGGCTAATGTCCAACCAGGCTTGCCAGTTGGTAAAGGTATCACCTGGTCCTTGAATTTCGACATGTGATGAAAAGCCTAAAATCTTATCTCGTATTTCAGTAGCAACGCCATTCATCACTGACATCACCACAATTAAGGTCATTACACCAATGGCCATGCCGATGGCTGAACTCCAGCCAACCAAAGAGGCAAAGCGTTCACCTCGCTGTGAACGTAAATAGCGTAAAGCTAAAAGAAGTTCAAAGGTTTGAATCAAGTTAAATAACGCAAATACAAATAAATATGAGAAGCAGCAATGCTCATAATCATTAAGAAGAAAGCGTGTTTCATGAATTGTAGGAAATAAATAGGGTGACCTGCACGCTGTGCAAAACCTGCAACAATAAGGTTGGCAGAAGCACCAATTAAGGAGCCATTACCGCCCAAACAAGCACCCAGTGCCAAAGCCCACCAAATCGGTTCAATAGCTTCTGCACCACCAAATGTAGGTGCCATGCTATGTACCAGCGGAATCATGGTGGCAACGAAAGGAATATTATCAATTAAAGCAGATGCAATAGCTGAAACCCACAATACCGCACCGACAGTGGCATTAAAATCGCCATCTGTAAGCTCAACAACTTTTTCACCTAACATGGCAATCACACCAGTGTGTTCAACACCTGTTACAATAATGAATAAACCAACAAAAAAGAAAATTGTAGTCCATTCTACATCAGCCATTACTTTTTCATAAGCATGGTCTTTATCATGTACAGATTCGCCATAAGTTTGAAGCAATAGTAATAAGGCTGCGCCAAACATAGCTATTGTTGCTGGTTCTAGATGAAAGGTATGGGCAACAGAGAAGCCCGCAATCACAGCAAACAAAACAAACAAACATTTTTTCAATAAGGGAATATCCTGTAATGCCTCATCTTCATCAAACTTCATAATCAAGGCACGTTTTTCTTCACTAGCTGTTAAATCGCGTCCAAAGATAAGCCAAATAAAGCCTAAAGTGAGTAAAAAGATAACTGGTGTGATTGGGGTTAAATGAAACAAGAAATCTGTAAAGCTTAGTTTAGCTGCAGAACCAATCATGATATTAGGTGGGTCACCAATCAGTGTTGAAGCACCACCAATATTGGAAGCGAAAATTTGGGCAAACAGGTAAGGGTAGGGGCGAACTCCCAAAGCATCTGTAATTAATAAAGTGACAGGTGCAATAAGTAAGACGGTGGTAACATTATCCAGAAATGCGGAAAATACAGCAGTTACAATGGAAAGCATGACCAAGATGCCCCAAGGGTTACCTTTGACAACTTTTGCAGCTTTAATTGCAACATATTGAAACATACCTGTTTTTTGACTGATAGTTACAATAACCATCATACCTGTTAATAAACCAATGGTGTTAAAGTCAATACCTGCAATAGCTTGTTGTTGGGTTATCACTCCACAAAGTACCATCAAGCCAGCACCCAACAAAGATAATACAGCACGGTTAAATTTCTCAGCCATTATCACACCATAAACAACCAACAATATGGTTACAGCAACCCAAGTTGGGTCTAAACCAAAAATAATAGATGCTTCATGTGTGCTTGTGTTATGCATCATTCACCTCGCTGTTTTTTTGCTTTAAGCGATTAAGAATGTCTCCTGCTGAAATGATGCCTAAGAGCTTTTTATCTTCATCAACCACAAGTGCATATTCATGTTTACCATGTGATGCAATTGCAGCGGCTACAGATAAAAGAGACTCATCTTTATGTACGAGCAATGGGGAGGTATCGACCATATCACAAATAGGACCGTTAATGACTTCTTGATAGCGCTTACATAAAATGCCTAGGTCTGGCGCATAAGAAATTTGATTGAGATCGCCGCTAATAAGATATTCAGGGATAATGTTTTGCATGATAGAAAAAGTTGATAATACACCTTTAACAATACCTTGTTTGTCAATAACAGGTAGCATACGTAGCTTTTCACGGTTCATTTTTGCATGCACATCGCCTACAAGTTCATGTTCTTGTGCAGTAATCACATCAGTCACCATAATTCTTTCAGCAAACATATAAACCTCTTTTCTTTTATTCAGGACGCATATGTGGAAACAATAAAACGTCTCGAATGGAATGTTGCCCTGTTAACATCATCACCAAACGATCCACGCCAATGCCAACACCTGCCGCTGGAGGCATACCAAACTCTAGGGCACGAAGGTAGTCTTCATCAATGTCAGTGGCTTCAGCATCACCTGCAGCCTTGGCTTGTGCCTGTGCTACAAAACGACCACGTTGGTCATCAGGGTCGTTAAGCTCTGAGAAACCATTGGCAATTTCACGACCTGCTACAAACAATTCAAACCTATCGGTAACAGTTTCGTCGTCATTGTTACGGCGTGCAAGTGGTGATACATCAACAGGGTAGTGGGTGATAAAAGTAGGTTGTGTAATCTTTGGCTCAACAAGCTCTTCAAATAATGCAAGCAAGTAATGCCCAGCTTTCCAGGTAATTAGAGGTTTGATGTCAGGTATTTCTTGCAGACAGACTGTTGCCAGCAAGGCTTTGTCATTGGCATGTCCGCGTAAATCAGGACGATGTTCAAATACAGACTCATCCAACCGAATACGTTTAAAGGGTTGATTGAAATCAATATCAACACCTTCCCAAGCAACTTGGCTGCAATGAACACCTTGAGCAACATCACGAATTAAGCACTCTGTTGTATCCATAGCATCATTGAAATCTGCATAAGCTTGATAAAACTCAACCATGGTAAACTCAGGGTTGTGTGTTGCATCAAGCCCTTCGTTACGGAAATTACGGTTGATTTCAAACACACGTTCCAAACCACCAACAAGTAAACGTTTTAAATAGAGTTCAGGTGCAATTCTTAGGAATAGCTCCATATTTAATGCATTGTGGTGCGTAATGAACGGACGAGCAGCAGCACCACCTGCTTGTGTTTGTAACATGGGTGTTTCTACTTCCATGAAATCTTTCGCTTCTAAGCCGCGACGAATCAAGGAAATGATTTGTGAACGAGTACGGAAGACATGGCGTGACTCTGGTGTAACAATTAAATCCACATAACGCTGGCGATAACGGATTTCAACATCGCTTAAACCTTGCATTTTATCAGGCAAAGGACGCAAGCATTTGGTAATCATTTCCACGTGTGAAACTTTAATTGATAATTCCCCTGTTTTGGTAAAAAACAAGGTTCCTTTAGCACCAATAAGGTCACCCAAATCCCATTTTTTAGTTGGGTTATAGACTTCTGCGCCACCCAAAGCATCCCGATTAAGGAAAAGCTGGATGTCCGCTTCCTTATCTTGGATTTTTACAAAACTGGATTTACCCATGATTCGGTGCGCCATCAAACGACCAGCAACAGTCACTTCAATGGCTTTTTCAGCTAAACTATCCTTGTCTAAGCTACCATATTGTGTATGGATAGAGGAAAGGGAAGTGTTACTGCGCCAAGTGTTGGGGTATGCATTACCTTGCTCACGCATGTTTGCCAACTTCTCACGGCGCACACGAACTTGTTCAGGTTGCTGCTGGATAGTTGCTTCAGTTTTGATTTCTTTTTCTGGAGCAGAAGTCTGTTCAACCATAATCTTAAAGGCGGCTGTTAATATCTAGGTCTGAAAAGAAAAAGTTGATTTCAATCGCTGCATTTTCTTCAGAGTCAGAACCATGTACAGCGTTGGCATCAATTGAATCAGCATGATCAGCACGAATTGTACCTTCTTCAGCTTCTTTGGGGTTGGTTGCACCCATCAATTGGCGGTTCAATGCGATTGCATTTTTACCTTCTAGGCACATAGCCAATACTGGACCAGAACTCATAAAGCTGCAAAGATCTTTATAAAACGGACGTTCTGCATGCACAGCGTAGAAACGACCTGCTTGATCTGCACTTAAATGTATCATCTTTGTTGCAATTACAGACAAACCATTTTCTTCAAAGCGACGAATAATGTCACCAATAACATTTTTTGCGACCGCATCAGGTTTGATAATTGATAGTGTACGTTGAACTGCCATGCTTTTTTACCTCGAAAACCGTATAAAAACGGTATGCTTTGATTTAATGAAAGTCGGCACTATAGGAGCCTATGTTGCATTCTGCAATTAAGAAAAAAAAAGTTGCTTTTTCTCTTAAGTTTTAATGGTTGTTTTGCTTAATATTTAGCATGTGTAAGGGTTTTAAAATAGATGACTTTTAAGATGTTACCTAAATCATATCGCTTAATAAATCTCAAACAACAAGGTGTATCATTTGTGTTTTAGAATCCACTGCTAACTTGTTATGTGCTTATGTTGTAAAATAAAATGATATGTAACATTGTTGGAAATTACTGGTGTAAAATTAAGCATTCTATATGCTACATTTATATCTATTATATTATCTATTGCTAATATAATAATCTGCGTTTATGCTTCGGCTTATGGAAATGATACCCAAAGAACAAATACAAACAGCAAGTGAAGGTTTGAAAGCCATAGCGCATGAAGTACGCTTATCTGTGTTGTGTCACTTAATGGATGGTCCACTTTGTGTTCATGATTTGATTGAGCGCACCGGGTCTTCACAGTCTAACTTGTCTCAACACTTATCAAAAATGCGTATGATGGGCATTTTGAATCATGAAAAACGTGGGCAGCAAGTATATTATAGCATTGCTAACCCACAGTTTGAAAGCTTGCTGCAAGCATTACAAAATATTTATTGCCCCGATGTTTGCGGTCGTTAAGTCAATTATCTTTTATAGGAAAGGAGTATTAAAATGTCAGTAGAACGTATTATTCATATTGTAGCAGGATTTTTTATCATGTTATCCGTATTTTTGTCTGGTGCACCCTTGAATGAACCAACTTGGTTATGGTTTACTTTATTTGTAGGCGCAAACCTTTTTCAATCAGGTATTACACAATGGTGCTTGATGGGGATTATTCTGAAAAAACTGGGCTTAAAATCTGAAGCTGCTTGCAAGAGCTGTTAAATGATGGAATGGATTCAAAGTAACATAGCACTTGTTATTGCTTTTGCGATAATGGGTTGGATGATTTATGCACGGGTGGTAAAACCAAAAATGTTAGGTATTAAAAAAATGACAGCAGGGGCTTACCCTGATTTTGATGAAAATCATACATTGGTTGATGTGCGTTCAACGGGTGAATGGCGTGCTGGTCACCCAGCCAATGCTATCCATATTCCACTTAATGAGTTTGAACAAAAAATGGGTAAGATACCTAAAGATAAACCGCTTATTTTGATTTGCGCTTCAGGAATGCGTTCATCAATGGCAGCGGCTATGGCAGCAAAAGCAGGGTATACAGATGTTTATAACTTTGCAGGTGGCTTTGGTAGCTGGTGTGCAGCTCAGCTTCCACGAAAGTGATTTAGTTTGCCTCAAGCTTTTGAGTGCGATGATGCTTTACGGCTGATGCAAGAAGCGGGTGCCAATACTTTGAGTGTACCCGCTGGCTCAGTTATTTTTCATGATGGAGATGAATGTAATACATATGTATTGGTAACATCTGGATCCATTCGTGTGCAAAAAAATGACCCCAACGGTAGAGAAATTCTTTTATACCGCGTTGAAGAAGGGCAAAACTGTATGCTCACAAGCATTTGTGTATTGGGTAAACAGCCATACCCCGCAGAAGGTATTGCTGAGACTGACGTTGAAATGCTTGTTTTGCCCATTTCAGCATTTGATGAGATGCTGATTAAATCAGCAGGTTTCAGGCAATGTGTCATGCGAAATATTGGTCGACGTATTGCAGATTTAATGGCACTTTTAGAAGATGTTGCCTTTGGACGTATGGATGTACGTTTGGCAAAATTTCTTCTTAAATATCAACAAGAAAATAAAGGTTTAATTTGTTGTACACATAAACAAATTGCCATTGAACTTGGTACTGTTCGAGAGGTAATTAGCCGTTTACTCAAGGATTTTGAAAGAAAGACATGGGTTAACTTGAGTCGAAATAAGGTACAAATATTAGAGATTAAGGCTTTGCAAAACCTCGTTTCTGCTTCAAAGTAACATTGTCACTGAATAAATGATGTGCATGATTATGATGCGCAAGCTGTTTACAGAGTTTAATAGATTATAGGAGTGTTATATGAAACGTAGTATATTTATTGTATTGTTATTATCATTATTTTTATCGGCTTGTGACCAAGGTGAGCCGAAAGGCTACAGTATTATTTCTGTGCCTGATGCTTATCAGTTGGTGAAAGCCGCTGATAAAAACACCATGTTTTTAGATGTGCGAACGCCTGGTGAATACCAAAGTGGACATGTTCCTCATGCTAAACTTATTCCTGTGCAAACATTAGCCAATCGCTTAAATGAAGTTCCTAAAGACAAAAAGGTTATTGTGTACTGTGAATCTGGCGTTAGAGCAGGTCGGGCTGCGGAACTATTGGTTAGTCAAGGTTATACCAATGTATTAAGCATGAAAGCGAGCATGCGAGGCTGGCGCTCAGCAGGTTTACCAACAGAAAAGTAATATCATTATATTAACCATTGCTAATATGTTATTTTTTTGTACAGTTTCGTACAATTTGAAAGCTAGGAGTAAATAAAATGGAAATTTCAGTACAAGATTTTCATCATGTTGTAGAAACAGGTGACTTTGATTATTGGGTAGATGTGCGAACCCCAGAAGAGTTTTCAGCACTACGGGCAGATTGTGTATTGGTAAAGAATCATCCCTTGGATCAAATCGACACATTGGATTTACCCAAGGATGCTAATATTTATCTAAGCTGTCGTTCTGGTGCGCGTTCTGGGCAAGCGCAAAGATTCTTGATGCAAAAAGGCTATAAACATGTCACCAATGTCATGGGTGGCATTATGGCGTGGGAAGCTGCAGGCTACCCAACAATACAAGGGTAAGCGTATGTTTATCAAAAAACAAATGCTCGTAATCATTGCTATGCTGTTAATGTTTTCAACACAATCTATGGCTTGTGGCATGGGTGAAGTAACAGCAGAAGGTTATGAAAACACTTCAATTACCCATGCGTATCAGCATTGGAGCCAAGGTAAACACACGCAGATACCTTTTGTGTTTGTTGATGTGCGTACGCCCAAAGAATATAAGGCTGGGCATATACCAGGTGCGATTAATATTCCTGTTTCGGATATTGCAATGCGCATGAATGAGTTGCCTAAAAACAAGCAGCTTTATGTGTACTGTCATTCAGGTGTTCGTGCAGCAAAAGCATCTGCATTGTTAGCCAAAGCAGGTTTTCATGTAGAAAACATGCCTGAAAGCATGGAAGGCTGGAAAGCAGCGGGTTATCCCGTAGAAAAATAATAGCAAGGCAGGCTGCGTACTCGTAGGCTGCTTTTTTTATGTAATAAATATACTCATAAGGAGATAATCATGATTTTTAGACAGCTGTTCGATGAAGCAACATGGACTTATACTTATATTGTAGCAGATGAAGCCACAAAAGAAGCGTTGATTATTGATGCGGTACTAGAAAAAGTTGAGCGTGATGCTGCTTTGATTGCAGAGCTTGGTTTGACATTGAAATATGCGGTAGAAACGCATGTGCATGCAGATCATATTACGGGTGCGGGTATGTTACGAGAGCGTACAGGATGCAAAACAGGTGTTGCAGCATCAGAAAATGTTGATTGTGCTGATATTCATTTGAATGATAATGATGTGCTTAAGCTGGGTGAATTAGAAGTAAAAGTAATCACAACACCTGGACATACTTCAGGTTGTTTAACATTTGTCTGTGAAGATAAAGTGTTTACAGGTGATGCTTTGTTTATTCGAGGCTGTGGTCGTACCGATTTCCAAGCTGGTGATGCGGATACATTATATACCTCAATTACTGAAAAGATTTACCCTTTGGGTGATGAAAAAGAAGTTTACCCAGGTCATGATTATAAAGGCATGACGATGTCTACCATTGCAGAAGAAAAAGCATTAAATCCACGGGTGAAATTGGGTCGAGAGGGTTTTGTTGAATTGATGAACAATTTAAATTTACCTATGCCTAAACATATTCAAAAAGCAGTGCCTGCAAATCAAGTTTGCGGTTTGATTGAAGGGCAAGGTTAAGGTAATAAAGAGGGTTTGAACTGAGTAAAACGGAGGAGAGAAGTGAAACATAAAATTATTATTGTAGGTGGAGGAACTGCGGGGATAGCTGTTGCCTCGCATATCTTAAAGAATGATGAGTCTTTAGACATTGCAGTGATTGAACCATCTGATATACATTACTATCAACCTGGTTTTACCTTTGTAGGTTCTGGAATTTATAACCCAAGTAAAGTGCGCCGTAGTATGCAATCTGTGATGCCTAAAGGTGCAACTTGGATTAAAGACAGTGTGATTTCTTTTGACCCAGATAATAATAAAGTGGTGACTGCTAAAAAAGGCGAGATTGAATATGAAGGTCTTGTTGTTGCTGCGGGCATTAAAATTGATTGGGATGCCGTAGATGGTTTAGCAGAAGCAATCAAAACTGAAGGTGTGTGTAGTAACTATACGTTTGAAACAGCAGATAAAACTTGGAAAACTTTGAAAACATTTAAAGGCGGCACAGCAGTATTTACACAACCCAAACCACCATTCAAATGTCCTGGTGCAGCACAAAAAATTATGTACTTGGCAGATGATGTGTTTCGTAAACGCGGCGTACGCGGTAAAACAGAAATTAAGTTCTTTGCAGGTGCGCCAGGCATTTTCCCAATCAAACGTTATTCCGACCCGTTGAATGAAGTGATTGCACGTAAAGATTTGAAAACCAACTTCAAGCATCATCTCGTAGGCATTGATGCTACAAAAAAAGAAGCCACGTTTGAACAAGTGGAAACAGGTGAAAAAGTAACTACAAATTATGATATGATTCATGTTACGCCACCACAATGTGCACCTGACTTTTTGAAAGGTAGCCCTTTGAGTAATGAAGCTGGCTGGGTTGATGTGGATAAATACACATTACAATCAACCAAGTATAATAATGTATTTGGTTTGGGTGATTGTTGTAGTGCACCCAATTCAAAAACAGCAGCCGCAATTAAGGGTCAAACGCCAGTGGTTGTATCCAACTTGCTTACTGTACTTAATGGTGGTGAAGCTGGTACGGCTTATGATGGTTATGCATCATGCCCATTGGTTACAGGTTTTGGTAAACTGGTTTTGGCTGAGTTTGATTACAATATGCAGCCTAAAGAAACATTTCCATTCAACCAAGGTATGGAGCGTAGAAGCATGTTTTATTTGAAAAAGTATGTACTTCCAAAGTTCTATTGGGATGTATTGCTTAAAGGTGGAAATTTAGGCGAATAATTAAACGCCTTCTGATACATGAGCGGGATTGTTATGGATATAGCAATCCCGTTTTTCTTAAAAAACAACTGATATAGTGAGAGTATAAACTGATGGAAACAATGATGATTTTTGGATTAATAAGTGCTGTGTTTATGGGCATGACACTGGGTGTGTTTGGTGCAGGTGGTTCGATATTAACTGTACCTATCCTTGTGTTTTTAATGAGTGTACCAGCTTCTGAGGCTACAGCATATTCATTGTTTATTGTAGGTATTACAGCTCTATTTGGTGCATACTCTTACTATAAAAAGGATTTGATACGCTTTAAAGTAGGGTTTATTTTTGCTATCCCTGCTTTTATGGGTGTGTATAGCGTGCGCTTACTGCTTATGCCTGCGCTTCCTGAACATATTACAAGCTTGGGTAGTTATAGCTTAAGCAAAGATGCTTTAGTATTGATTGTCTTTTCAGTGATCATGATTATGGCAGCTTATGCTATGATTAAACCTTCAAAGATTGATGTGGCTGGCGAGAAAAAACAGCTGAATTTACCATTGATTGCTGTTGAAGGTTTGGTCGTAGGTTCTGTAACAGGTTTTGTTGGTGCAGGTGGTGGATTTTTAATTATTCCTGCCTTGGTTATACTTGCAGGTCTGGGCATGAAAGAGGCTGTAGGTACATCGTTAATGATTATTGCCTTTAAATCTATCTTAGGGTTTATTGGTGATATTCAATCAGGCATGGTTATTGACTGGTTTTTATTGTTTGAAGTTACAGGTTTATCGATTATTGGCGCACTTATTGGTGAGCGTTTGAGTCGCAACCTTGACGGCAATAAACTTAAACCTATCTTTGGTTATTTTGTACTGATTATGGGCATTGCGATGCTACTTCGTGAAGTATTTGAGGGTTGATAACATGAAATTTGAGAGCATAAAATGGGTGCTACCCTTGTTGGTGAGTGTATTGTGGAGCCAGTTGGCTTCTGCTGCTACATATCCCTTTGCTCTGCATATTCAAGGCTCAGCTTTTAATACGCAAGAGCGTCTTGCGATAAGTGATATTGGTGAAGGAAAAACTCATCTTAAGGTAAACTTTAAAAGTAAAGGTGGGAAGGCTTATGTTTTGGATATGCAATATAAGAAACTTGCGGCAAACCGCTCCTATCCTAGCAATCTAGATATCACGGTTAAAGATGCGCAGGGACATAAGCTTGGTTATTTGTTTTTTGCCTTAAATCATTTGGCATTTCTGAAGCAAATGGGTGTATTTGGCTTTAAGGTAGATATTGATGGTGAACCTGTGGATGTGCAGTTTGTGTGGTCTGGGCATAAAAAGGGGCACTTACAAACCAAAGATTTAACCCAAGAACGCTTTTTTCAAGATACCTTGGTGCCCAAGTGGGGTTTTCAGATGATTCGCCCTGTAGTGTTGAAAGCGAAAAACAGCAATACGCTTTCGGTAACCTACAACTTAGATGAACATCCATATGCGGTAAACTACACGATTGTTAACCGTGCCAATGGTGGTATTCGTTTTAAGCATCAGTTATATCGCTTGCTTCAAGGTCAACAACATTTGGTATCATCGATTTATTTTAATGCGGATGATTTAAAGACATTGCGTGAAGTAATGTATGCAGGTAAACATTTTGATGCCAATGATGGCGTGTTTAAACTGGTATTTTATCCAGCTTTGGGGCAAACTGAGCCAAAAAATATTAAGTGAGTTTAACGCCTTTATTCATTTGGTTTTATACGCTTGTATTTGCGGCGGTACACAGCCTTTTGGCAAGCCAAGCGGTTAAAGATTATGTCTATCAGTTTGGCTTGCAAACACACCATTATAGGCTGCTTTATTCACTGCTAGGGGTGTTAACCACGTTTGTCTGGCTGTATTGGATTGGGACTTTGCCTGATACTGTATTATACACAGTACAAGAAGGCGGCTTACAATATGGGTTGTATACCTTGCAAGCCTTGGGCTTATATATTGTTTTGGCGGCATTGAAGCCTATTGATGGTGCGGTCTTTCTGGGCTTGAAAAAAGCAGAGCAACAAACTGACCCTTTTATTGAACAAGGCGTGTTTAAATATATTCGCCATCCTATGTATACAGGTTTTATGTTGTTCTTATTGGCTAAACCTGAGCATACTATGGTTAGTTTGCATTTTGCTTTGGCAGTGAGTGTGTATTTTATCGTTGGTTCAAAGTTTGAAGAAAGACGTATGCTTGCAGAGCACCCTGATTATGCGGATTATCAGCAAAAGGTTGGGGCATTTATCCCCAAGTTGTTTTAGGAGACCTGTAAATGTCAAATGTAAAAATACCAGACTGGGAAGTGTTATACCAAACACAAGATACAGGCTGGGATAGGGGTGAAGCAAGCCCTGCGCTACACTCCTTTATCAATAAAGGTGTCTTTAAGAATGCGAAAACAGTATTAATTCCTGGTTGTGGGCGAGGCTATGAAGTGGTTGAGCTTGCTAGGCATGGCTTTGAAGTTACAGCCTTAGATTTAGCACCTTCTGCTATTGAACACCTTAACCAAGAATTAAAACAAGCAGGTGTTGCTGCCCATACAATGTGCTTAAACATGTTTGATTATGATGCGCCTCAAAGTTTTGATGTGGTGTATGAGCAAACATGTTTATGTGCAATAGCTCCTTCAGAACGTGAAAAGTACGCTAAAGCTGTGTATAGCTGGCTAAAACCAAGTGGAAAACTGTTATTAAACTTGATGCAAACAGGTGATGCTGGTGGCCCGCCATTTCATTGTGATTTTATGGATGCAAAGCAGTTGTTTCCAAGTAAACTTTGGCATTGGCAAGAAGAGCCACCTTTTATGACAGGGCGCGGTAAAGATAGGGCTTCACCACGTTTTGAGTTGGGTTATATTTTGGAGAAGAAGATATGAAAGATTTTATTAAAGGACTACCGTATCCACTGTTGATTATAATGGCTGTTTTTATGGCGTTTGCGCCTTTTCAACCAGAGCCACATTTAGTGCAAAAGTTTGATATGCTTATGGCAGGTAAGCTAAGTAAACCACTGGATGTATTTGATTTCTTTTGGCATTTGTTACCTATGACTTTATTGGTAACAAAATTTATGCTTTTACAAAAGGAAAAATAGTTTTAACTATAAAATTTGCTAAACTCCGCCCAATAATCATATCGAGAGGGAAACATGGCTGAAAAACAAGCAACAGATGATGCACCAATCTTTAATTTGCAAAGGATTTATGTCAAAGACATTTCTTTTGAAAATCCAAATTCACCAGAGGTGTTTGCTGAAGCCAACAAGCAGCCAAAAGTGAAAATGAGCATGGATTTATCGCATCGCAAAGTGAATGATGAACATTGGGAAGTCTGCATCAAAATTAATGCAGAAACACGTGTACAGGAATCTGATAAATTGGTCTTTGAAATTGAAGTCGAGCAAGCGGGTGTATTTTTCTTCCATAAGATACCTGAAGAACATGTTCCTTTGCTTTTGAATGTGGATTGCCCAACGATTATTTTCCCATATACACGCCAAATTATTAGTCAATTAAGTGTGGATGGTGGGTTTATGCCGTTTACCTTAGAGCCTGTAAACTTCAATGCGTTATATCAAGCCAAATTGCAAGAAGCCAAGGAAAAAGAAAGCGCAACTGTACAGTAACTTTGGTGGGTGTAGCGCAGTTATGCGTTTACACCCAACCAAATCATATGTTTACTGCCTTTTTTGCCATGGGCGCGGCATGGTACTTCGCTGGTTTGAAAACCGGCTTGTTTCATGCGTTTGGTAAAACGCGGTTCAGGAAATGCAGACCACACCGCGAAAATACCTTTAGGCTTCAAAGCCTTTTTCGCAGCTTTAAGGCCGTTAGGACTATATAAAGCACCGTTTTCTTGGCGGGTTAAACCTTCTGGTCCATTATCGACATCAAGTAAAATAGTATCGAAAGTATCATGGCTTTCACGAATCAACTGACCAACATCACCTTGAAATACGGAAACACGATTGTCTTGTAAAGGGTTTCCTGCAAGCTCTGCGAGATGACTTTGATTCCATTCTACCACGGCTGGCACTAGCTCTGCCACAGTGATATTGGCTTGTTTGTGTGTATGTTTTAATGTTTCTGCCAAGGTGAACCCCATGCCTAAACCACCAATTAAAACATGAGCATCAGCTTTGTGCCCAATATTTTTGCAGCCAAGCTTGGCTAAAACATCTTCAG